>NZ_JBYHFO010000004.1:0-289841 GCF_057669865.1 Sporosarcina sp. Y1009
CACTTCAAAAACGGTACGTTTTAAGTGGCGGGAGGTTCATTTAGTCACTGTCTTTTTTATGATTAATCTCGTAAATAATCTGTTTAGCTTTTTCGTATGCTTCTGCTCGACTTGTAGCATAAACGTCAATTACCTTCTTCTCAATTATAAAATTATAATGTTTCAACATGTTGATTATCTTCCCTCCTTTATTTTAATCTCTGCTTCATCAATTGTTTCTGAGATTTTGAAGATCAAAAATGTATAGCGACATCTTTTCTAGTTTTCTTCTCCATCTGCTAATGTAATAGGCCACCGCTCTCCAATTACAAGTAGTTCTTTGACTGACAATAAAGCAAAAATTAAAACTCTGCTTTGTATGTTTCATTTCCCTATTCTTCTCCCGTTTTTTGATTTAGAAAAAGACCGACCCATTAAAAACTTGGTCGGCCAAAGCGAGCAAAGTTATTAGTTTTGAAATTGAAATGCTCATAAAACTAGATATTATGTTGGTTTATAATTCTGCCAAGTGCTGTCGTAACGTGTTTAGCTTGCCATATGTTCCAGTCGAATTTTATCAGCAATCATTGCGATGAACTCACTATTCGTCGGTTTACTCTTCAAATGATGAACCGTATATCCGAACATTTTGGAAATAACCTCGTAATTTCCGCGATTCCAAGCGACCTCAATTGCATGCCTGATTGCCCGTTCAACACGCGATGGTGTTGTATTAAATTTTTCTGCGATATCAGGATAAAGGATTTTAGTAACTGAACCTAGAAGTTCTACATCGGAATAGACCATTTGGATGGCTTCCCTGAGAAATGCATAACCTTTAATATGTGCTGGCACCCCAATTTCTTTAATAATCCCAGTTATCGTTGTATCTAATACTTTTTGACTTACAGTTCCTGGTGCTTGTCCGCCGCCCGGTTGCGATATCGGAATAGAAGGCTTTTTCGTACCTGCCACTTGATATATCTGGTTTGTTAATCTATCAAACTCGAATGGTTTTAACATAAAATAGGAAGCACCAAGATCGGCCGCTTGCGTCATGACATCTTCTTGTCCAAAAGCCGTGAGCATAATTATGTGTAAATCTGGAAACTTTGAGCTTCCCCCAATTGTTTCTAAAACTGCAATTCCATCAAGATGGGGCATAATTATGTCAAGGAGGAGCACATCGGGTACTTTTTCTTCCAACATTGTCAAACAAACCTTCCCGTTGTGACCTGTCCAAATAATTTCAATTTCAGGGTGTTTCTCAAAATAAGACTTCATCGTTTTTACAAGTTCTTTGTTATCATCTACAATTGCGATTTTTATAGTTTCCAACTAATTTCCCCTCCACAAACTGATTTTATAGTTGAGCAGATTATGATTGCTTAAAAAATCAAATTCGACAAAAGTTTTCTTTACCCTTTAATAATGTATAAAGATGAACCTTATGGAGGATGATTTCTATGTTATTCGACTTTTTTCGCGCACGTTGAATTTAAAAAGACCAACCGCATAGGTTGGCCCTTCTTACAACATCTTACTTTTCACCTTTACGCATCGTTTCCACGAAGAGGGCAGCCCCTTTTTCCGGCTCATCTACAAACATATGTGTGACCGCACCTACGAATTGTCCGCTTTGAATAACAGGACTCCCACTCATCCCTTGCAAAATCCCACCCGTCAATGCCAGTAATTTCGAATCAGTCAAAACAAACTGAAATTGGTCTTTTTCGACGCTCGTTATACGAATTGTAAAGGATTCGACTTTAGTTCCTTTAACAGTCGTATATATTTCAGCTTCTCCGACTTTTAGATTTGACGGATGCATAATCTCAAGTGGTTCAGCTAACACTTCATCATGAGAACCATTCCATAAACCAAAAATGCCGTAAATGCCATTTTTGTTAATTGTTCCAAGTGTGCTATCATTTTTAATGATACTGGAAATTTTATACCCTGGATTTCCTGGCACACTTTTTCTAATTTGCTCAATCTCGGAAAGATGTATGGAGCCTGCCTTAAAGGACGGTGGTGACTTTAAAGAACTATCAATGATCTGATGTCCCAGTGCGCCATAAGTTCCGTTTTTCGGATCCACGTACGTCAAGGTGCCAGTACCCTCTGTACTGTCTTTTAGGAATGGAATTAGCCGTTTTATTGCTTCGCTATCTGACTTGACTTGAAATGTTTCTCCGTTCCTTGAGACAAGTAGCTTAACACCTTCCTTGTCATGAATCGATGTCAATGTTTGTTCCAAACTTTTTAGTTTTGAAATCTTCACACTTCCAACTTGTCCAATAAGATCGCCAGCTCTCAACCATTCGTTTTTGCCAAGTAAAACGTCATTCGTAATAAAAACACCTGACAAATCCATTTTTATACCGATTGAATGACCCATCGGAATAAGTGATTCATCATTCCCGGATGCCGTTCCTGTATTGATCGGCATAAACAGCAAGACGACAGAAAACGATACAATCAACTTTAACTGCTTACTCCATCCCATATTTCACCTCCTCATAATAAGTTACTGTTGGTATGTCCGTTCTGCGGAATCTTATGAGAGGGTAAATAAAGAAATAAAAAACGTGCATAATTTTAAATGCACGTAAAAATTATTATCTAAAACTTTTCTTTCTAATTGCAGCAAGCGAAAGGAGTTCTTCCGCATGTTTTAATGTAAGCGTTGTAGTTTCTGCACCAGAAAGCATGCGTGATAACTCGTTCGTTCTATCTTCATTATGAACATTTTCAATTGCAGTTGTGGTTCTTTTATTTTTCACTTCTTTTTTTATTAAATAATGTTGATCAGCCATCGCAGCAACTTGTGGTAAATGAGAAATACAAAGTACTTGGGAATGACTGGCGACCATCGCAATTTTTTCTGCAATTGCTTGAGCAACTCGACCACTTACACCAGTATCGACCTCATCAAAAATAATCGAAGTGATGCCTTGATGTTTTGAAAAGATTGTTTTTAATGCGAGCATTAATCGCGAAAGTTCACCGCCTGATGCGACAGTAACTAGTGGTTTTAAAGGTTCACCAACATTTGTAGATATATGAAAAGCAACGCCATCATAACCCGTGCTGTCAAAGTTTTGTTTTTGTTCAAATACAACTTTGAATGAAGCTTTTTCCATATGTAGTTGTTGAAGTTGTTCCAAAATGGCCACTTCTAATTTCTTCGCCGCATTTTTTCGGATAATTGACAGTTCTTCTGCTTCAATTTCAAGATCTTTTTTTAATTGAACAAGTTTTTCTTGTTCAATCAGTAATCTTTCATCTCGATTGATTAAATTTTCAAGTTCATCTGAAATTTTATCTCTATAGATTAAAATATCTTCAACTGTGGTGCCATATTTACGTTTTAACGAAATATGTAGCGCAAGTCTTTCTTCAACGACCTCCAACCTTTCGGGGTCGAATTCTAAATCATCAATTCGATTCCGGAGCTCATGTGATGTTTCTTGTAATGTATAAAAGTTTGTTGAAATCGTTTCCAATTCGGTTACAAGTGTGCGATCAACTTCTGCAGCATCTTCCATATCACTCATAGCAGAGCCTACCCAATCCAGTGCACGCGAATCTCCAGAGATAGATTCATAAGCTGTATTTAGACGTTCGTAAAGCCTGTTGAAATTTTGAAGTTTTCGTTGTTCGTCTTCAAGTTTTTCTTCCTCACCTATTTCAAGTTGCGCCTCATTAATTTCATTTAATTGAAAAGAGTAAAGATCGATTCTTTGTGCAACTTGCTGTTCGTTTTCATCTGCTGCTTCAATTTTTTTCTTTAATTTCAAATATTTATTATATAATTCTAAATAACTAGCATAGGATTGATTTATTTTGTTTCCAGCATACTGATCTAACAGGTGGATATGTCTGCGCTCGTGCATTAATTCTTGGTTTTCATGTTGACCATGTATATCAATAATTTGGTTTCCCACTTCTCTTAAAATCGCGATTGTAACAAGACTGCCATTTATGCGGCAAATATTTTTCCCGTTTTTATAAAGGTCTCGTCTTAAAATAATCACACCATCTTCAACCGTAATTCCGAATTCTCGTAACTTGTTAAAAATAGGATGTTTTGAATCATCGATGCTAAAATGCCCTTCAAGTTCGGCTCTGTTTGCACCATGTCGTATGAAGCGTTGTGAGCCTCGTCCGCCAACAATTAATTGAACAGCATCAATTATAATTGATTTACCGGCACCGGTTTCTCCGGTAAGTACGGTAAGACCATTTTCAAATTGAACATCTAACCTTTCAATAATCGCAAAATTCTTGATCGAAATTTCATTTAACATGTCAATTCACCACTTTCAAAGCATCGCAAGCAATTTTTCTTTTACAAATGGTAATTTTTGCTCATCTCTGCATATGATGAGACAAGTATCATCACCGCAAATTGTTCCCAACATTTCTTCCCATTTCAAATGGTCTAGAAGCGATCCAACCGCTTGTGCATTACCAGGCAAAGTCTTCAAGACAAGGAAATGCCCTGCACCATCAATACTTACAAAAGCATCTGTCATTGCACGATGTAATTTTTCCTCCGTATTGTATGAGTGTATTGGAGGTAAACTATATTTATAATTCCCGTTTTTTGTTGGAACTTTGATAAGATGCATTTCTTTAATATCTCGGGAAACTGTCGCTTGTGTAACATCGACTCCCGCATCTTTTAAACTTTGTACGAGCTGATCCTGAGTTTCAATATCATTATTTGATATAATGTCCCGTATTCTTATATGTCTTAGTCCTTTATTCAAAATTCAACCTCCTATTTCGTTAAAGTGACGGTAGATATAGAAAAATTGAAAAGCGCACAAAAAAATGCGCGCTATTGCAATTCTTTGTAAGCAACATCAATAAGCCTGTTAAATGTATCATCTGTGTAAGCTTTAATCGGTACTTCATCAGCAGTTAAATGAAATAAAAACTCGATATTGCCTTCTGCACCGGTGACAGGTGAGAATGATGAATTTCGAAGAGAGTATCCTTCCTCAAAAGACATATCTGCAATTTTTTTTAATACATCAAAATGTATTGATCTATCTTTTATAACACCTTTTTTACCGACTTTTCCTCTACCCGCTTCAAATTGAGGTTTTACGAGTGCAATGACGTCTCCGCCAGCCGTAATGATACTTTTTAACGCTGGTAAGATGAGCGCCAGTGAGATAAAAGATACATCAATTGTTGCAAAATTCGGCTGGCCATCAGTAAATAGGTCAGCAGTAGCGTAACGGAAATTCATACGTTCCATCACAGTAACACGGTCATCCTGTCTGATTTTCCAAGCAAGTTGGTTATATCCGACGTCTAATGCATAACAATGTACAGCTCCGTTTTGCAACGCACAGTCAGTGAAGCCACCTGTTGAGGCGCCAATATCCAAGACGGTTTTTCCGGTCGTGTCTACATCAAAAACCTCTAACGCTTTTTCTAATTTTAAACCACCGCGACTCACATACTTTAAGGAATTCCCTTTAACAATCAATGGCGAATCAATTAAGATTTTTTCACCTGGTTTTTCCATTCTTGTACTCGCGGAAAATACAATCCCGGCCATGATTGAACGTTTAGCCTGTTCTCTGGTTTCGACTAATCCTCTTTGAACAAGCAGAACATCAACACGTTCTTTTTCTTCACCTGCCATTAAACGACGCCTCTTTCTACAGTCTTTTTCGGGATAATAGAAAGAACGTTTTGAACAATTTGATCTGAAGTCATACCGATTTCTGCAAGTAATTCATTCACGTCTCCATGTTCTATAAATTCATCTGGAATCCCCATTCGTTGAATATGAGATTCAGAATAAGAAACATCGTGTGCATATTCTAATACTGCACTTCCAAATCCTCCTGCTAAAACGCTTTCTTCGACCGTGAGGATTGGCATTTTCAATCTGAAGATGTCATCTAACATGGCTGTATCTAATGGTTTAATGAACCGCGCATTGACAACTTGAACATGTACACCCTGTGTTTCTAGAATATTCGCAGCTTCGAGTGCCATTGGAATGGAAGTTCCAAAAGTTAAAATTACTGCGTCATTTCCTTCTTTTAGAATTTCCCAAGTTCCAATCGGAATTGAATGGGTTATGTCATCCATGGGAACGCCAAGCCCGTTACCGCGTGGATAACGTAATGCTATAGGACCATCATTATAATCTATTGCTGTTTTGACCATATGCTGTCCTTCATTTTCATCTTTCGGCATCATGATGACAATATTAGGCATATGTCTAAGGAATGCAATATCAAATACACCCTGATGTGTTTCTCCATCAGCGCCAACAAGACCAGAACGGTCGATACCAATGATGACATTTAAATTTTGACGCGAAATATCATGCAGTATTTGATCATAAGCGCGCTGTAAAAAAGTTGAATAAATCGCTAAAAATGGTTTCATACCTTGGGTTGCCAAGCCAGCTGACATGGTTGTAGCATGTTGTTCGGCGATTCCTACATCAAAAAACCGATCTGGAAATTCTAATGCAAATGCTTCTAGTTTAGAACCGACCGGCATAGCTGGCGTGATTGCCACAATTCTTTTATCAACTCGAGCTAAATCACTTAAAGTGTTAGCAATTAGGCCACTCCAAGAAGGAGCTACTGCAGACGATTTAACGAAATCACCCGTTTCAATTTTGTACGGACCAGTACCATGCCAAGTACCTATTTTGTCATCTTCAGCAGGTCGATAGCCTTTACCCTTTTTCGTAATGACATGTAGCAAAACAGGTCCATCTACTTTTTTGGCATATTGAAGATTTTTTTCTAAATCAGAAAAATCATGACCATCAATTGGGCCAAGATAAGTAAAGCCGAGCTCTTCAAAAAACACACCAGAAACAAGAAGATATTTCAAACTATCTTTTACGCGTTCAGCGGCTGTAGCTAATTTACCACCGACAGCTGGAATCTTTTTTAAAATGTATTCAAGTTCATCTTTAGCACTATTATATTTTCCAGCAGTTCGTAATTTTCCTAGAATCGTATGAAGTGCGCCGACATTTGGCGCAATAGACATCTCGTTATCGTTTAGAATGACAAGCATATTCGTTTTTTCATGACCAATATGATTAAGCGCTTCAAGTGCCATCCCACCTGTAAGTGCACCATCACCAATTACAGGAATGACATGGTTTTTATCGCCTTTTATATCACGAGCAACTGCCATGCCCATCGCTGCAGATAATGAAGTTGAACTATGACCTGCTTCCCATACGTCATGTTCACTTTCATTCATTTTCGGAAAGCCACAAAGTCCTTTGAACTGTCTTAACGTATCAAATTGATCCGCCCGACCCGTTAAAATTTTATGAACGTACGCTTGATGACCAACATCCCATAAGATTTTGTCTTTTGGGCTATCAAAGACTTTATGCAACATGAGTGTTAGTTCCACAACTCCGAGATTGGGTCCAATATGTCCTCCAGTTACAGATAGTTTTTCAATAAGGAATAAGCGGATTTCTTCTGCTATTTCCTTTAATTGTTCTTTATCATATTGTTTAATAAAAGACGGATCTTTGATATTAGTGAGGTCCACCATTATCACACACCTTCACATAGTAATTGCCAGATTTTTATTCCTACTTGATAACATTATATCAACTAGAACGCCTAGTACAAGGAATTCATTAAATTAATATTTTCGGTTCACAATAAACTCAGCAAGTTTTAATAATAAAGATTGTTCTTTTTCTATAAATGATATTGCATTTATTGCCAACTGATGATGATAATCTAGTTGTTTTTTAGCCTGATCCAAACCAAGTAAACTCGGGTAGGTTACTTTCCCACTTGTGACATCACTGCCCGCATTTTTCCCAAGTTCCTCTGTCGTTGACGTAACATCTAAAATATCATCTTGGATTTGAAAAGTTAACCCAATGTTTTCCGCGAATACTTTCAAGTTACGCATTTTGTCTTCATCGACTTCTGCAAGCAATGCGCCTGCTTCAATGCAAAATGAAAGAAGTGCGCCTGTTTTGTTCAAATGTATTTGTTCTAGTTGTTCGATGGTTAACTCCATTTTCTCGCCTTCTATATCAAGAACTTGACCAGCTACCATACCTTCTGCACCAGAAGCTACTGTTAATAATTGAATAAGCTTAAGTGCGACTTCAGGTCGTGTTTCCTCGAGGTTGGTCAATATTTCAAATGCCATTGTTTGCATTGCATCACCAGCTAATATAGCCATGGCGTCACCATACACTTTATGATTCGTTGGTTTCCCACGTCTAAAGTCGTCATTATCCATACTTGGTAAATCGTCATGGATAAGTGAATAGGTATGTATGAGTTCAACTGCACAGGCGACTGTTAATGCATCTTTCGACGTTGTGCCAAGATCTTCTAATGTTGCTAATATTAATAATGGACGAATCCTTTTCCCACCAGCTTGTACAGAATAAGCCATGGACTCTTGAAGTGTTTTCGGGGCTTGTATTTGTGAAAGAAGATCCGCTAACATATTTTCAATATCTTTTACATTTTCTTCAATAAATTCATTTAAATTATTCGTCATCTTCTTCTGCACCTTTTTCTGGATTGAATGCTATCTGATTATCATCTTTATCAATAATTGTGATGAGCTGTTTCTCTGCATTTTGAAGTTTGTCATGACAAAATGACGATAGTTCCATCCCTTTTTTATATAGGTTTATTGCATCTTCAAGCGGTACTTCACCTGTTTCTAATTTCTTCACAACTTCTTCTAAGTTTAGCATAGCTTCTTCGAAACGAATTGGTTGCTTACTCATATTAGATTTCCTCCCTATCATTAAAGCTTTTCGAAATGATTTTAGCCGACGCTGAGCCGTCTTGTAATTGAAGGTCAATCTCCATACCGTTTTCTAATGAATTTACAGTGTTGATAATTGTTCCTTCGTGGTAGACAATCGAATATCCTCTTTCCATTACTGCTAATGGATTTAGAGCATTTAACATGCGTAATGTATTTGAAAATCGATTTGAATGTAACTGAAAATCATGTTGTACAGTTCTCGACAGTCGATTGGTAAAATTATTCACTGCATGCTTCTCTTCTGTAATCCGTTTCATCGGCGAATGTACCATTAGCATATTCCCTAGACGCTCTAGTTCCACTTTTTTGTGACTGACAATATCTTGTCCACTTCGATGGAGTCTTTCCTCTAGCGTGAGTAATTTCTCTGTAAAAGGGCGATATAATCTTTCTGGAAATTGTAAAGGGTAGGATTTTTGCAGTGTTGTTAATCTCTTTTTTTCAGATGAGATTAATTGTGAAAAAGATTGAAATAAGGATCTTTTTCGATCTAGTAATCGTTGGACTAATTCTTCTTGCGAAGGAACTGCTAACTCCGCTGCTGCGGTTGGCGTTGGTGCTCTTCTATCTGCAACATAATCAGCAATTGTGGTATCTGTTTCATGTCCAACTGCACTGATAATGGGAATTCGGCTAGAAAAAATAGCGCGAGCTACATCCTCTTCATTAAATGCCCATAAATCTTCAATAGAGCCCCCGCCGCGACCGACGATGAGAACATCGATTCCGGCATGTCGATTGGCTTGCTCAATCGCTTTTACAATGGACGGCGCAGCATGTGGTCCTTGTACAACTGCTGGAAAGAGGTTTATTTCTGCTAATGGGTAACGTCTGCCTATTGTTGTGCAAATATCTTGAATGGCGGCACCTGTTTGTGCGGTAATCACACCAATTCTATTCGGAAATATTGGTAATGGATTTTTCCATTTTTCATTGAATAATCCTTCTTCTGCAAGTCTTTCTTTTAATTGTTCAAATGCAAGATATAATGCCCCGACACCGTCTGGCTCCATCGTTTGTGCATATAACTGATACTGACCGCTCGCTTCATAAACCGATACATCCCCGGTGATTAGGACTTTCATTCCGTTTTCGGGACGGAACTTTAATGTAGTTGCACTTGACCTAAACATCGCTGAACGAATACGGCTATGTTCATCTTTTAACGTAAAATAAATATGCCCACTAGTGTGGTTGGTTACGTTAGACAGTTCGCCTTTTACATAGACATTACGCAAATGAGGATCTGCATCAAATTTTCTCTTAACATATTTAGTTAAAGCTTGCACTGATAAATATGGATTTTTCGACAATGCCATACCTCCTAACTGCAAATAAAGAATAGAACGCTGTCTCTGAAACAGCGTTTTGGTGTTTTATTTACTTTTTTTATCAAAAGCTTGCACTGCACTTTGAAGCGTATTTTTTAATAGCATTGTGATTGTCATTGGGCCAACGCCGCCTGGTACTGGTGTAATCGCTGAGGCTTTTTCTTTAACTGCCTCAAAGTCTACATCCCCGCATAGTTTTCCGTTTTCATCACGGTTCATACCGACATCAATAACGACAGCGCCGTCTTTGACATGCTCCTCGCTAATAAATTTTGTTCGCCCTATCGCTACAATTAATATATCAGCTTGCTTTGTATAAGAAGCTAAATCTACTGTTTTTGAGTGACAATACGTGACAGTAGCATCCCGTTGTAATAATAATTGCCCCATTGGTTTACCAACAATATTACTACGCCCAACAATAACAGCGTGTTTTCCCTTAATTGGTGTATTTGTTCGCTCCAATAATTTAATGATTCCGTATGGTGTACACGATAAAAATGAACGTTGACCGATAATCATTTTCCCTACATTCTCTGGATGAAATCCGTCAACATCTTTTTCGGGATTAATTGCTAAGATAATCCTGTTTTCATCGATATGATCAGGTAGTGGAAGTTGTACAAGTATGCCGTGGATTGAATCATCCTGATTTAACTTTTCGATATGGCCTAGTAATTCATCTTCTGTTACGGTCGCTGGTAGCTTTACCAACTCAGATTTCATCCCTACTTCATGACTCGATTTCTCTTTGTTTCGAACGTATGTATGTGAAGCTTGGTTCTCACCCACAAGAATGACCGCCAATCCTGGCGTACACCCCTGCGCTTTAAGTTCAGTTACTCGATCTCTAATTTCCACCCTGATTTCTTTACCAATCGCTTTACCATCAATTATTTTTCCGCTCATTATATATCCTCCAATCATTTTTCTTTTGAAAATTTCGAAAGTACACCATTTACAAAACGACCAGACTTCTCGTCTCCAAATGTCTTACATAATTCAATTGCTTCATTTATAATTACTTTTTCAGGAGCATCTTTCCCAAAAAGTAGTTCAAATACTGCCAATCGCAATACAGTACGCTCAATTTTGGGTAAGCGATTTAATGACCAATTTTCTAGATTAGCTGTTAATGCTGTATCGATTTCTGATTTGTTTTCAATCGTTCCTCGAACAAGCTTATCATAAAATGAATTAACTTCTTCCTCACCGATAATATAAGTAACTGCGTCCTCTATTGATAACTCTGTACTGTCTAATTGGAAAAGGGTTTGAATTGCTTTTTCCCGTGCTTCTCGACGTTTCATAATCTTATCTCCTCTACTATTGCTCTTGAGCAATATCATAGCACATTTCTGATGAAAACTTATTGTTGTAAGTTGAAAAGCATCATCCTTTTGGACGATGCTTTTCAATTACACTGTATCTATGTCTGCCTCGTACTCAATTCCTGTTATATGAACATTTACTTCTTTTGTTTGAAGCGAAGTCATGTGATAAATTGCATCTCGAATTTGTTTTTGAATTTCCAAGGCGACGTCTCGAACTGAAAACCCAAAATAAACAACACAATAAACATCAATCGTGAGGCTTTCTTCGGACCAACTTGTTTTGACACCTTTACCATGTCTAACACGTCCAAAACGTTCAGCGACATCTGCCGCGAAGCTTCCACGCATATTTGCAACACCTTTAATTTCACTTGTTGCAATCCCTACGATCACCTCGAGAACTTCCGGGGCTAATTGGACACGTCCAAGTTCAATATCTCCAGAAGGTGCCATACCTACAAATGAAGGTACTGTTTTATCAGCCATTGTGAATTCCTCCTTTTTAATCGTTCATGACATCATACATTTCAAGAAACTTTGTATCAAATTGTCCAGATTTAAACGCTTCATGATCCATTAACCTTATATGAAGTGGAATTGTTGTGTGAACACCTTCAATGATAAATTCTTCCAAGGCTCTTTTCATTCTGGCAACGGCTTCTTCTCGCGTATCTGCATGAACAATTAATTTTGCGACCATTGAATCGTAATACGGCGGAATCGAGTATCCAGTGTACATAGCTGAATCTACACGAACACCAAAGCCGCCCGGTGGCATATACATCGTAACTTCACCAGGAGATGGCATGAAGTTTTTAGATGGGTTTTCAGCATTAATTCTACATTCTATTGACCAGCCGTTGATTTTGACATCTTTTTGTTTATAAGCAAGCTTTTCTCCAGATGCTACTTTTAACTGCTGTTGGATTAAGTCAATTCCTGTAATCATTTCAGTCACAGGATGTTCAACTTGAATACGTGTATTCATCTCCATAAAATAAAACTTTTCATTAATATGATCAAATATAAATTCCACAGTTCCCGCTCCGCGGTAATTAACAGCTTTTGCAGCTTTCACAGCTGCCTCGCCCATTTCAGCACGCATTTCTGGAGTGAGTGCTGGTGATGGTGCTTCTTCTACTAACTTTTGCATTCTGCGCTGAATTGAGCAATCTCGTTCACCAAGGTGAATTGTATTCCCATATTTATCTGCGAGTACTTGAACTTCAACATGTCTGAAGACTTCAATATACTTTTCAAGATAAACGCCAGGATTTCCAAAAGCAGCTGCAGCTTCTTTTTGAGTGATTTTTATACCAGTGATTAAATCTTCTTTGGTTTTGGCAACTCGAATTCCTTTACCACCACCACCGGCAGTTGCTTTAATGATGACTGGGAACCCTATTTTTTCCGCGATTTCAAGTGCTTCATGTTCGTCAGCAACAATACCACTTGATCCTGGAACGATTGGAACACCTGCAGCACGCATCGTTTCACGCGCCACATCTTTTGTACCCATGCGAGAAATTGCATCTGCTGTAGGGCCGATAAATTCAATATTGCATGCCTCGCATAATTCAGCAAAGCTCGCATTTTCAGCTAAGAAACCGTAACCTGGATGAATTCCATCACAATTCGTTAAGTTTGCGACACTTATTATATTGGAAAAGTTCAAGTAACTATCCGTCGATAATTTCGGACCAATACAATACGCTTCGTCAGCTAATTGAACATGCAACGCATCTTCATCAGCTTCTGAAAATACCGCTACAGTTTCAATCCCTAATTCTTTACACGCACGAATAATCCGAACAGCAATTTCACCGCGGTTCGCTATTAGTACTTTTTTCATTTATAATTCCACCTTATTTTGTTTTTACGAGAAATAGAGGTTGTCCGTATTCAACAAGTTGTCCATCCTCAGCAAGAATTTCAACAATTTCTCCTGAAACTTCCGCTTCAATTTCATTGAATAATTTCATTGCCTCTACAATACAAACAATTGCAGTATCTGTTACTTTATCACCTAACTGAACATAAGCTTCCGCTTCAGGTGAGGAGGCTGAATAAAATGTACCAACCATTGGTGATGTAATTTCATGTAATGATGGATCTTGTACAACTTCCACAGGAACCTCTATTTTTGTTGAAGTTTCCTTTTGCGGTGTTGACGTTGCCACAGTTGTTGCAACTGTTTGTACAGGTGCTGGTATAGCTGCTGGAACCTCTGCAATAGATTGTGTTTGTGCACCTGTATCTGCTTGTGAGTTACCCTTTTTTAATACGAGTTTAGCACCATCTGACTCATATGAAAACTTTTCAATTGATGACTGATCAATAAGTTTAATAATTTCACGTATTTCTTGAATTTTTAACATGATCTTTTTCTCCTGACTATAGTAATTTTTTAGGTTCTATTCTATTTTAGACGTTTTCAGCCGAGAATGAAACAATTATCGTTAAATAGTGCGGAAATCCAGATGTTAAAAAGAAAAAAGACCCAAATTAGGGCCTTCGTTTCTTTCAAGAGTCACCTTTAAAATCTACCTTTACTGTCATATATTAAAGCTCAACAAAGCCTGTTGTTATGATGTTCACATCAATTCTGGACTACTTTAATTCGATTGTCAATGTTGAAAGGGCCTTGGTTTCACTGCTTTCTGCTATTAAATAGCAAAGGTGGCGTATGATGCCACCAATTCATATATATCGCAAAGACGGCATGTGTCAAACTCTCTTCCAAAGGCTCCGACACTCAAGCGTCTAGGCAAATAGATACTATCTATATTTACCTTCTTATTTTTTAAAAGCTCAAAGTTTTCTTTAGAAGGTTGTATTAGTTCAATAGGGTTTTCAACAGTTGAATAATTAATAAGGGAAGTAATTTCTTCTTCCAATATTCATGGGTAATAAAAAACACTCTTAATGAATGTTTTTTACTAGTATTTATAATTATTGTCCAAGAGAATCCCCTAATATTTCTTCAAGTTCTGCTTGTATTTCTTCTTGATTCATATCTTCAACAGGTTTATATTCCCCTTTTGAATTATTATCAGCTGGATTATGTGGAATACCACCAGATGGAATATATGGTACTTTAGATTCTGGGGCAAAGTCTTTATCGTTTTTATAAATAGAAAATCCATGTGAAGGTTCTATCCTGTATTTATCAGAGCCACTATTAAGTGTAAAAGTTTCGACATTACAATATGAATTTTCTCCTATAAACATGCTATCTAATTTAGTGTAATCAAGTTCTTTTAAAAGAGTATACTTTTTTTCATCAGTTAAACTATTAAATTCATTACTAAGTTCAGCTTCTAAGTAAAAATCATAAAACATTAAACTTTCCAGTTTATCGCCTTCAACATTTATTAATTCTATACCGCCTTTTATATAGTCCTTTATGGAACTATCAGCCATTCCTTCATTAACTTTAGACATCGTTTCTGTTTTTACATCTTCCAGATTATCTTGTTTTTCACAACCAACTAGTAATACTATTATTAATGTTCCACCTTTCCAGTAGTGGTGCCATAAAAACATATAAAAAAGACTGGCTAATCAAATCAACTTTGACTGGCCAGTTTTCTTTTTACATATATAAGAACGCTATGTTAATTTTCAATTTCTTTACTCTGCAACTTAAAACTAGCATCCACCGCTGCTAACAAATTATAAAACATCCACGGATAGAATATATCTTTGTCATAGTTCGGCTTTTGTTTTTGATTGTTATGTCTAATGTTGAAGCTATTTAAGACTATAAATAAATCTCCAGTATCTTTTCTATTCAAGTGGAGTTTATTAGATTCACGTAATTTCTCAAGGACTGTTCCTACAGCGAAAATAGCCCCCCGTTTATCTTCAATAGTTGCACCATGCTTAAAAAAAGCTTCTTTTGCATGCTTGATTCGATTTTCTGAATCCATATCATCAGACAGTATTTGTTGAGAATCTATTAATTCTTCTAATCCATTATTTAATAGTTCTCTGATATATCCAGCTTCAGTTAATTCATAACCCACGCCATATTTTGAAATAACCCTGTTTATCTTTATGCGATAGTCAGCTTGAACTTCTTGTTTAGTTATTTTAAATTTTTCTTCTCTTTTTCTTTCTATAGCTATTAGTTCAGGAGAAGTTGGATTACCAAATCTCGGCGATTTCCCATATAATTCAACAGGTATTTCTATAAATTCATGAAAGAATTCAATCAGGTCAAATATATCTTCTTCAGAGTACTGATTATTTCTATGAAAAGGTAGGATGCCTTCTTTATTAAAGACTTCAATAGAATACAAATTTAATTCTTTCTTACTTCCAGAAGGAACTTGATAAAAATACTTTTTGTTATAGAAAACGGTATGAATATCATCAAAATACTCAACTAAGGTCTCGAAACTAATTCTTAACCTAGAATTATTAGCATTTCTTTGTGAGTAGTACTGTTTTTCAACCAATAAGAACCCTCCTACATGATTAAATATTGTATCTTCCATGTATTACTTTAAGACCTGTGTGTAAATAATGTATTATTCACCTATTTTGTGTTTCGTCGTTTAAAAATTCCTTAGCTTTCGCAAGGCTATATGAAAAATGACTGCTACTATTTATCTTCTTTATCACAAAATCTTCATCGAGACCTAAATCTATAAATAGCATCATAGTTACAATCGCCTTCAGTCTTTGTATTCCATAAAACTGTTCATCAACAGTAGTCAGCAAATTCGGCTTTCGTTTCTCATCATAATGGGCTAAATAATTTCTAGTGTCTACTAGTTGCTTTATAAAATCCTTGATAATTACGCCTATACGTAAAAACATACCCTTCCTCACCTAAAAATAAGAAATCATTTCCCTCATTTAGGTTTTGGACTACATTTAGTAAATCAAAAGCTGATTGTTCATAAATTGCCACTTAACATTCCCCCCTAGCAATTAAATATATCTAAATCTAATGTACCATAATTATAAATTCAAACTACTCTTTCAGCTAAATAAAATCGAGATTTCATTTACTATTTCATATGGATTGAGTAAAGTTTAGCATAATTCAGCAACTGTTTACTTTCGTTGTGTTCTTAAACTTTCTGTCTGCTTAAAAGACTTGATATGCAAATTTTAAAAGCATAAAAAATAACCACCTCTCCAATTTTTCTGAGAAGTGGTTATTCCTATACGAATTAATTATAAACAAGACAGCTTTACAAAATAGCCTGTGAAGAGATTACATATACCGCCATATCAGGCATGCCGCTCATTCCAGCGCCTGCTGGTTCTGGTAGGTCTGCAACAACTACTTCAGTATTCAAGAACATGCCGTAACAGATGCTGCGTTTTGGAGAGCGTAGTGTGTTATAGAGCCGTTTATTCATGTTTTTTATAGGTATACCACTTCTCAATATTTCTTAGTAATTCCTATTACAGATTTTGGTGATTACCATATCTACTAAAAGGTAGAATAAATGTTTTCCTTTGTAGATATGTACTTTCCTCTTTATACTACGCCTTCGCTGAAAGATAAAAGAAAACACCCATTACGCAGCGGAATGGATGTTTAAATGTTTTTTAATAAATAAAATAATTACTTTGCTTTTCTTATCATCTTTTTTGAAGGTTTTGTCCATCAACATTATAATGCGCAACATTGATATATTTTCTATTATAAAATTAAAATAAGATTTGAGTTACTTTTCATCTTATTTCAGAAAGATTTACTAACATTTTTTCGATTCTCTTAATTTTTCTAGAAAAGTCACATGTGAACTCCTTAATAGATTGTTCATTAAATGATAGAAGGTAGGCTCTATAACCAGCTAAATAATTTAATGTATTTCCTTTTAGTATAATATTACCTGCCGTTAGGTTTACTATATCAGGATTTATGTTGTTTAATCTAGAAATAAATTCATTGAAATTTGTTGGATACTTTTTAAAACCATTATCATATTCAAAAGCATAAAGATACGAGTTTAATTTTTTTAACTTCTTTCTAGATAACGAAATTTTTTTTGATATTACATATCCATTTAAAACAATACTATTCTCTGATTTAATTATTTTCTTTGAATTTATTTTCAAGTTTATATCTCTTAAAATATCTTTTAAAGTCCCAATAAAAAAATGTTTATTAATTTCGGGTTTATTAGAAGAAAATAGCAAATCATCAGCATAACGTGTATATTCAACATCAAATTTCTCGCAATATTTTTTTATTCTAATATCTATTCTTCTAAACAAGATATTTGATAGTAGTGGGGAAGTTATTGCACCTTGAGGTACACTTCCGTTATATGTAGTAATAAAAATAATTTCATCTAGTATTTTTTTCTTTTCTTTTTCATTTCTTACATTTATGTATTCAAAAAATGTTTCTCTCACTAGTTCTGTTTTTAATGACCCAAAGAAGTCTTTTATATCTATTCTTAAAAAAAATTGTTTAGAACAATGTGGAACTAAAAAATCCAAGTAATTTTTCCCCTTAACAAATCCACAAACATAATCTGGCAAAGGTACGTAATCTAAGAAATTGTTTATAAGTTTTTTTTGCAACTTAAAAATCAAACTATCTTTTTTTACAGCGCTAATAATTCTTCTCTTTGAATTAACAACAATTTCAAATTCATTATAATAATTATTCTTGTTATCCATCAAAGGGACAGTATTAAAAATAGCCAACCCTAATATTTTTCCATGAAAAAATTCTTCACTATAAATATTTACGTTGATATAAATCCCCCCTTTTTCTAAAGATAATAATGAAGTAAGTACTTCCTGAAAGCGATGCAGCTGCAGCTAATAGAGCAGCGGAAATACGCTGGAGCAAAAAGTGATATTAATACCTTGGTTTTTCTTGTCAAATTAAGTGTGTCAAACCTAATCCAACTGCTACAAGGAGTGATTACAAATTTTATTATTCAAATCATAATCACTTTGCTACTTACTTCATTATTATTTGTAACGTTTTAATTATATCATTAACTTCTGGAAATATCTCACTAAATCTCACTTTGTAATCTTCTTTTTCATACTTCTTAAAAATATATTCAATGAACTCTGTCATCCATCCAGACCCTTTTTTTAACTTACTTAATTTTAAAGACTGTGTGTACCCCTCTCGAATTTCTGCAATATCAGAATTACATGCAAGAGTATCCGTTAGTTTAATTAGCGGTTCTAATTTACCTTCAACTACTGTTTTAAGTATATTTATTTTATAGGAGATATTATGGTTTTTTTCATAAACATTTTTTAATAGTTCTTTATCAGCATAATTAGACTCATGTATTATCCAATCATAAAAATGAGTATAACTTGTACTATTTACTATTGACCCTTCGATTGTAGTATTTACTGGATAAACATTATAATTTTTGCAATAATTCTTAATTAATGCTCTATAAGTATTGAATAGTTTATCATCGAAAATTAAATAGTTTTTGTCAAATTTAAATTCTGCTTTTTTTGAAATTCCTTTAATTCTAGCTCTATAGTTCAATAAAACTCTTTTTCTTCCATACGATAATTTCTCTTGTAGAATAATCTTTGGGTCTTTTAAAGGATTATAATTATCTCCTGTAATTGAAAACTTATTTTTTTCTTCAGAGTAAGTAATTATTTTATCCATATCTAGCAAAAGGAGGTAAGGTATATCCAAATTCCTTTGAATTGGATGAGATGTTTCTAATGACACATTGTTTGAATTGTAAGAGAATATTTCCACATCTTTTAAAACTGGAAAATTATTTTGTATTTTTTCATTACTAAATAGTTCATATTCAGTAATACCTTCGACAAAAAGAATGCCATTCGCAAAATAATAACTCGCTTCTTTATCACTAATTACAATTTTACTCGTCTTACTTTCCAAATTCCTAACTTTTTTTACCGATGATTTAAAATTATTTTCAGATACCTGGAAAATATTAACGTCCTCAAAAACTAATATATTTTTTACTAATCTCGGAGAATGTGACGAAATAATTGTTTGAATTGCTTCATCATGAGTATATATGTTTTTTACTAATTCATCTATTAAGGAAGGGTGTAATCCAATTTCTGGTTCATCAATAATTACAATCGGATTTTTAATTTTACTAGTATGAAGTATTTCTAGTATTGTGTAAAACATCCTTAAGTAATTATATGAATTAGAACCTTTTGAGTAATAATCCAGTTTATTGTTTTTATATTTAAATCTTTCACCGCCTAATTGAAGTTTAAAAAGTAATTCAAATTTCTCACTATTATTAAAAGGCTTTATATTATAGCCTAAACTCTTAATTTCTGTATCTAACTTTTCAATATAATTTGAGTATTTAATTCCATATATATCCGTTAATACTTGATTTAATCTTTCAGGTAATTTTTCTTCATTTTCACCTCTACGTTGCCCTAAGTCACCAATTACATTCCAAATATTCTTCCAATCATACAAATCAATATTTCTTACATCTATATAATATATTGGAAAAAGATATTTAATTAACTTTCTAACTTGATATTCATGACTCCAAAGTATTGTATTATTTTTATATTGTTTAAGAGTTAAAGTTATAGTCGAGTCACCGTTCTCATTAAGAACGTTAATTTTTTGAAAGAATTCATTAGAAAAATTTTCAGGTTTTTTTCCGATTTCAATAAACTCACTTAAATCGAATTTTATACTAATTTCCCCGTAACCATTATATGGGTTATTTTTATCTAATAAGCTATAATCTATATTATTCTCAATTAAATTTTCATGAAAGTAATTTAAGTACTTTTGAATATGTGTTTTACCAGCTCCGTTTTTCCCAATTAATACATTCAATTTTTTAAAGTTAATGAATGTATTCTCTAAACTCTTTACATTTTTAAATCTTATATCTACAATTCCCATTACAGTCTCCTATTTTGTTTTTATTGTATAAAATTAATATTCTCAAATCATCTAAAAAAGTACATTATCTTTTCTTCTATATACCATTCGATGACAATTCGCACATATAGGAACTAAATCAGTTTCGGGATTAATTACCACCACTTCTGTACTTAAAAGTTTATTATTTTCTTCACAATCCACATCGCCATAAACAACAAGGTAGTAAGCATCTTTACTATGTTGTGGTGCAGGAATCTCTAAGTAATCTATAAGCGGCTGATGAATGGCCATTTAAATCCCTTCCTCATAACTCCATTCACTATAAATATTCTACAATAGTTCTAGAAAACCTTCTAGTTTCGACAATTTACTTATTTTAATACCGTGTAGATACAGCTACTACCTCTCTGTAGCTTGGAATGGGAGGATGTAAACGTGATAATTACCCCCGCCTAGACACACTGTAATTAAATATGCCGCCCCGACCTAGTTGGGGTAGTTATTTTTAAATCAGTGCCAAGGCTGACAGGCACTACACTCACAAACGTATTCTGGTAAACTTCTATCTCTTACGACTTCGTGTCTTCTTGACTTCATAAAAAGGTCTTGATTTTGGTTATTAAATATTGGCGTACATAAATCTATCATAATAAACTCAACTTGCTTCCTGTTGAGCCTATCAAATTTATAAAACATAATCCTTTCAATCATATGTGAGAAAAGATTCCCAGATAAATGACTAACATTCTATTCCTAAAGTCTACCGTCTTACCTATATATATATAAGATTATCCTTTTTATCATATAGAGCGTAGACACATTCAACATTCTTATATTGATTTAGCAAAAATCCGTGCGAGTTTTCTCTCTTGTCATGTCCCATAGAAGTATCCTTCCCAAGAATTCAAGCTTACTTTTTCTTAGATAAGCTGAAATGAAATGATAAAAAATATATTACAAGTCACCTTAAACCCTCTCGCTCCAACAACCTATACAACGTTCCAGTGCCAATTGACAACGTCTTACATATATATCGTAAAGACGGCATGTGTTAAACTCTCTGCCAAAGGCTCCGACACTCAAGCTTCTACGTTACCAAATCTTGTTATTTCAAGGTTTAATATACTAGGTTAATTACATATAACTAATTTAAGCACATAAAAAAAGACCTTACATGTAAGGTCTTTTTGTAGCTATTATTAAGTTTTTTCAACGTTTGTAGCTTGTAGGTCACGTTGTCCTTCTTCAATTTCAAATGTTACACTTTGACCTTCGTCTAAAGATTTGAAACCTTCGCCTTGGATTGCTGAGAAATGTACGAATACGTCATCTCCTGCTTCACGCTCGATGAATCCAAAACCTTTTTCTGCATTAAACCACTTAACTGTACCTTGTTCCATTATTGTTGCCTCCTAGTGCGGAAATCCACACAATGTGTTACTACTCTCGCTCAAATACCTTAGACGAAAAACAAAATCTATTCTTAATCTGAAATAGAACAAAAATAACTTTTCTTAAAATAACAGATATAAGATGAAATAGCAACTGGTCCGATTGTTGAACACAAGTCAAACAACACTCTTCAACTAAATTGCCCCGTTAGATTAAGAAGTAAATTAACACTAGGCTTTACTTTAATAGTAAAAAGTGCCAGTATACAAAACTATCTCGTTAGTTTAAACATTCACACGAAAGAATTGCATATGGGTTTCCAATGGTAATCCATCGCCCATCAAGACTCTTTGTAAATTTTAATATATCAAGGTTTACATATTCATTTTACTCTTACTTATTTTCAACCTGCTTTTCCAATAGTTCTATTTGTTTTTTCATTATGGATATTTCTTCTTCACTTTGACTTATATAATTATCCAACATTTTTTGGTGCTTTTTTTCAATTACATCAATACTACTTTCGTTATTGAATCCCAGAAAAACAAATACACAAACAATACCTATTATCGCTGTAAAGAGAACGGAATAAAAATGCTTACTGTTAATTTTTGAATCATACACTATCACCCTTAAAATATAAAACAATACTAATAAGCATAATATTAGTGAAAGATTCATTGCTAATAAATTTGCTGTAAAATTACTTTCAATTTTAGGTATTGCGCTAATATTTACACCAATAACAGCAAATGCAGCTACCATTATCGATAATATAGTAGTGATATCTTTATAAAAATCCTTTATTTTCTTGCTATGATTTTTAATAAGTGAGTGAATAGATTGTAAACTCTCATCTTGTTGTTCTTTATGCTGTCCAAACTGTGTTAATAAACGTGCTTGTTCCTTTTTAGTATCTTTTATTTCTACTAAAGTTTTTTCTTGCTTATGCATTAATTCTACGCTTCTTTTACTAGTAACGAAGTGTAAATAGTGCATCGCTTTATTAGATAATCTTATAAGTGAATTAAAAGAACAAACTAAGTCAACTATTGTACCAAAATTTAATAATTTATAGAACATATCAGTTTCCGAATTGAGATTTTCATGTCCAGTAAACAATTCTTCGTTAAATAAGTTTTTGTTAGTTCTATATAAACGATGTAGATTATATCTAATTTGAAAGGTTACATCTGGATTTTCCGCATGAATACCGTCTCTTGACTCTTCCTCAATATTAAATTCATTTATTCTAAAGTCTTCAATGAAATCATTTAAATATAGAATTTTAAGATAGTTAAAAAATTCACTTTCTTCAAATTTCGAATACATAAAAATATGCGATATGCTTTTTGTAGGGTATTCTCCACTCTGAGTTATTTGAATACTCGAGCCGGAATTCATTACTGCTTCTAAGAATTCAATGATTTTACTTTCGTCCAATTCCGATATACCAAATTCAATATTACTGTTTTGTAGGTACATATCATACTCATTTTTTAACAGGCTTAATTTTTCTTCTTCTGATAATTCATCTAACTCTAAATAATTTAATTCCTCTAATTCCTTCAAATTAAAAATCCCCCTTCACAACATATCAAAGCATTTTACAATGATATTTTTTATCTTTATAGTGATATCATCTTACTTTTAATAAACCCTTTAACTTTTCAATCGTTAACACATTGTCTTTCCATCTATGTACCATTCTATGGCAATTCCAGCAAACGGGAACCAGGTCTTTCTTGGGGTCAATGACAACCTCTTCACCTATAGTTCTCAATGGTTTTACATGATGAACCTCAATAAATCCTTTCCCCCGCTCCCCATAAATATCTTCGAAATTAAAGCCACAGTCTACACAACTTAGGCCATGAATTTCTATTGCCTATTTTTCTATTTTCTAGATTTCTCTCATATCGATTTCCGTAGTACTTTTTAATTGCTCCGTCGGTATAATAACTTCTTCTAAATTGTGGCCCTTCTTTGTTTGATTGTTATACCTGCGAAGACACTGAATGACTAGGCTAAAATCGAAATTCTGTTCATCTAGGATAATTAAAGCTTCATGAATATTTTTCCACTGAAAATACCTTTGTGAACGCTTTTCAATCCAATAAACTGTAGTATTCCCATGGCTTGGTAACCACCACGACCTTCACTCGGATTTATACCTACTACATGTTCGTCAATCCAGCGATGGATTTCTGAATTAAATAGATATTGATAAACTGCTCTATCCCTAATAAGGTCTTCGTAAAGGCTATATTCCCTTGCCTGTTTAACTGGTTCAAGTTGCGGAAAATCATTTTTAGAAAACGAGATTTTCTCGGCACCTCAATGTTGATGATTTTTAACTTTAGACCGTCTATTGCAAAGACAAAAAAATTCACTTATCTTTTTGTGATTTAATTAAATACATGTGCATTATGCAAGTTAATACGCTGCCTCTCATTCATATTAAACCCTTGCCACTTTTCTGAATACTAAGTATGCAGAAAAATCATTTCATATATTTGAGTATTTCTAGAATATTTCACTCCATTGGTATAGCATAGACATTAATTATTCATGCATCGTTTAGTAAGCCAATTCTTTATCCTTACCACGCAATTTATGAAAATATGGGAATGTAACCCCATATCAATTACAAAAGAAAAGAGACTATTAAAATTTCCCCATTACTCCCATTATAACTGCATTTAACCTTCTTTCACACTTATTAAATTATTGCTATCGAAACGGTGTTTTCCAAGTTGATATTGTGTGAATTTACCTACCTATGTCCTTTAATAGATATAATAACGCCAAAATGAGTAAATGATACCCCCCTACTTTCAACCATACACAATACTAAAAGCATAGCTGGTATTTCAGAATCAACTATGCTTTCAATTCAATATTTTCCTTTACCGCTCGATAAATTGTAGCACGACTCACATTCGTAATTTCACTAATTTCATTTACTGTTAATTTGTTTTCATCTCGATTGATGAATAGTTTAATTGCATGTTGTAATCCTTTATGGTTCTCTGTATAGCGTTTTGGTCGCCCCTTGTATACACCACGCTCTTTAGCAAGTTCTATTCCTTCGAGCTGTCTTTCCTTTATCATATCAACTTCAAACTCTGCAATTCCACTCAAGACTGTAATCATGAGTTTACCAATAGGTGTAGAAGTGTCTAGTCTATCTCCACCCATGTTCAATACAACTAGGTTTACTTCAGACTTATTTAATATCTCGATTGTACTTAATGCATCTTTTGTACTTCGAGCAAAACGGTCTAGTTTTGTTACAACAATTGTGTCACCTATTTTAGCCTTTTCAAGTAACTTGTTAAACTCGTGCCGATTCTCTTTCTCTCTTCCACTAATCTTTTCTTTATACACCTTTTCACAACCATAATCCTCTAGCTGTTTCAGCTGTGCATCCAAGTTCTGTCCAATGGATGATACACGTGCATAACCAAATTTCATTAATAATCACACCTCAATTTTGATACATGTATATGATACATTATGAACTAGCATTAGAACTAGGTCAACTATTTGTATCACATGGGTGTAGTTTAATGATACACTACTAATAAACAAATAAAGACGTACCAAGTTAGATACACCTATGCATATGATTAATTCAGTATTGCATTTTATTCAGTTGGGGCATTTGTATCAAGTTCAACTATAAAGATTTTTGATAAAATGAAGTGTATTAAAGATTAATCCCATTAACTATTGCTACTATCAAAACTGTGTCTTCTTTCACCAACTCCATAGTACCTTACAAATTTCAAATAAGGTTTAGACATACTTACGGTACCTCCATTAAATATCTGGAAGTTTTATTATTTCATTCTTTCCCTAAGAATTTTATATTAGGAACTTAAAATATAAGTTGATAAAATCCATATTTCATTAATTAATTACTGAATTATTGAATTAAAAATATGACAAGTAACTTGTCTGCTTATTTGCTATCTCAGTAGAGGTTTTTTCATTCCTCCCTTTGTTCAACTGTATTCGGTACTTATCCCATATTATAATTCATAAATATCAGGAATCACTTTCGCATTAGTAGGTGTTGTGCAATTGGTCAAGAGATTTGGGCTTGAACGCCCCGTCACTGCGTTCCTCCTAGGCCCGGTACGCCACTTAGCAAAACCAAACCACTAAGTAGCGTACCTTATATAATATCCCCTTTGGAAAATAGAATAAAACATCTTTCTTATGCTGTTGCAAACTATAGATAGTAGATTATCCTTGGAACAGGTGGCTCCGCCCCATCAGCTTCGCCGATGTTCTTTGGCAATGCATTATAAAAACTAATCTCGCTAATAAGCTTATTTTGTGTGGCATTATTGGATAGATATTTAACGCTAAATTAAGCAATTGATTTCAAGGAATTAGATTTCCGTATATTTAGTTAACGTTAATAAAGCCGCCACTAAAAAGGTAGATAGACTATTTACAACTTACTCATCTTTATTCTAAATTGCTCCTCTCTCTCTTTAAATTCCTTATTTATTAATCCTATATACTCATCTACTTGAGCTACTGAATCACAAATTTTAAATTCAATGGCATAATCAATTATTGAAGGCTTAGTCGTAAATGGTTTTAAACTTCTATTAATTTCATCTAATATAGTATTCACATATTTATCGTTATATTTCGACATCTTCTCCAATGTCGAATAGTGTGTTTCATACACATATTCTACCCTTGATAATTCATCCTTGTGTTGGAACTCTAAAATTTGTTCTAAATTCATTTCATTTTCCAAAGTGTGTTTACCAATATTTTTAAGGTCACTTAACCAAGACATTTTTAATAACATCTTTTTCTTTGTAGCTAATAATTCACCTTGCTCTTCCCATCCTTTACGCTCTTTATAATATTTAACAATTAACTTAATATTCCCTTTATACGCACTGATTATTTTCGATAACTCTAGCTCAATGAAATCCTCTCTAGAAACCTGATTAACTAAGTACCCTCGAATCAATGAAGCTAAATCTCTCTCAAGTTCTTCATTTTTAATTAACATTTTTTCAAGTTTCATTTGCTTCCTTTCATATAATTCTTGTAACTCACTTTCTTTTTTACGTTCTATTAGATTGACTATTCTTTTTATTTTCCCATCTAGACTTTCACCTAATTTTTCACTTTTCATAAAACTTATATGATACTCTGGATGATAATAAAAGCTAATATCTTTAACTATATTAGTATTATCTTTTGGTATATGAAATTTATATTTAGATTTAAATCTTCTCCCTTTGACTGTTACATAATCAACTTCAGTTTCAAAAGAATAATCAATTATTATAACTTCCTTGTCAATATCCAAAAAATATGTGAAACCTGTCCGTATAAATATTGCGTCAGCTAACTTATTCTTATTTCTAGCATGTTCCCAACCATTAACTGTTGAATATTTTATAAACTCATTAGCATCGAGTATCCAAAAATCTAAAATATTTGCTTGTTTATATAGTTCATGTCGCTTCATCCAAGCTTCCTCTGATAATGGACTATGTTGAAATTCAAAAACCATTCTAATTTCCGGTCTCTTTTCTGTTGAAGGGTGTGTAACTAAAATATCAGCTATTTGACCAGTTTCAACTATTTCTTCTTCCATTTCAACATCTGAATTTGGGAATTTTCCCTTTAACCAATTAAACAATAACACTTTTCCTTTGAGATGAGCGTATGTCTCT
Organism: Sporosarcina sp. Y1009; assembly: GCF_057669865.1. Classification (NCBI taxonomy): domain Bacteria; kingdom Bacillati; phylum Bacillota; class Bacilli; order Caryophanales; family Caryophanaceae; genus Sporosarcina; species Sporosarcina sp. Y1009. The sequence continues at coordinate 27,452 of NZ_JBYHFO010000004.1, forward strand.
GCTTCATATTCACTGAATGGACAATCTGGATTATCTTTGTGAGCAAAATGTGGAATATTTTTTGGACCACACTTAAATACAACATCTTTTTTACAACATGGACATTTTAATTTTTTCTGTTGATTTAACATTCTCAACTCAATCTCTTGAGATTTATCAGCATATAACGTCTCACCATCTTCTATATTAATAACTTTTAACATTATCCAATCCTCCTATATCCAAATTACAACTTTTTATTATTAATAAAAAACGATATAAACATTATCTTTATACCGTTCCTTCATCTAGTTTTTTGGTGTGTACATTCATTCTTTTCGGGTTTGAAATAGCTATCAATGAATGACATGTATGTAACCCGTAGCCGTCCTCTATTTCATCTTATTGATAAGGCTAAACTAAACCTATCCTTGTATCATCTGTGTTAATGCTGGAATAAAAGGAGAAAGAACAGACATATGATTTGCAGCGCTTGTAATAAAGTTTGTATACGCTTTATTAAAACCCTTTGTATTCTCACTGCTCTCCATATCATTGACTAATATTCTTAGATTTTGAATCTCTTCTTCATTACCTATTTTATTTTTCAAGGTATTTCTTATCTCATCAAATAGGTCACTCGATGACATATCAACTATGTTTATTGAATTATCTGTAGAATGATTATTTACTTTCGCGTTTGCTCCGTTTAGATTATAAATAACTGTAGGAATTATTTCTTTTTGATTTCCTCTTTCTCGTTTAGAGTGCTGTGCTTCAGTTAAATAATACCCTTTTATTTGGAATACTTTCCCATTAAGTATTTGTGATTTTGTATCTTCGATAAATAACTTATCGTTTGATACCCTACCTTTAACCCAATCCCCTGCTTTAATATCTGTTCCAGCATATAATCCAATATAAGGTCTTGCGGTTTTTTCCTCACGATTTGGCAGCCCTTCCACTTCACTTATCACTACTTCATTTCTAATAATCGCAAACTTTTCTCCGCCCATTTTCATAAAATCTTTTAAGTTCATACTACTCCCACCCCTTCACAACTAGTTTGTAATACTATATAAATTCTATTATTTCCGACTTCATTTTTCACAATCCGTTATATGGAATACATCGTATTTCCGAATAAAGTATATTGTTAAATACTCTTATTTTACTCACTCGCTTATTTTACTACTGCTCTACCCACAACTTGCTTGCATTTCTCCCAATTATTCAAGAACCACCCACTACACCTACTATTGTAGTAGTCTCGATATAGCCTCCCTTACATTTCATCCCCCATTCAGAAAATATCACTACAATAAACAATAAAATACTATATATAACCCATCCTATTACTTGTTAACTTCATTATTTCATTCTCAACATGCTTTATCATACCATTAATCTGAATTCAAGGGTTATTCTGCAATTAGTAGTTTATAGAATTCTTTATATTATATTCCCTACTAACGGCACGGTATAATTGTATTACAAATACAATATGCGAGGAGCTATAGAACTTTCATTTACATTCAAAATAAAATTGTGATTTCATTTATTATTACATATGAACTGAGTACAGTAGCTAAATTCAACAACTCATTGGAATTGCAACTTCATAAAGAGGGTTTCGAACACTACTTATAGAATACTCTGTACTATAGAAGGGGGGCTGGATATTATGAAAAACTTACAAATTGTCTCTAAAATAAAAAGTGATATTGAGAAATTACAAAGGTATGTTTATTTAGTTGAATCATTCCAACCAGAAACAATTGAGGAGCAAATCATCAAGGAATACGCATACATAGCTAGTATTGAAAAGGTTGCAACTAAAGTAAATGACATGGGTTATTCCAATGAAGGTCAACCTTTGGAAAAAGAAGATATCTCAAACATTATCAAAAGTAAACCTTTGAATGAACTGCATAAATTGATTAGGTCAGGATTTTTAAAAAAGACAAGGCATACTCGTCGAAAAACAGAAAAATTTAATTGGTAAAAGACATAGATAGGGTTTATTTTCAGACTAAAGCGGCAAAGAATGTTCTATATTATTTTACTGCTACAACTAATAAAGCTTGATTTTCAAGACAATAGTTAGGCTTATAAAAATATGTTTTATATTATTAAAATGCACAAAACCACCTTAATTAAAAGGTGGTTTTCACATTATTAAGTACTAGGTGTAATGCAAAATAATAGTACATAGAATTGCAAAGAAAAATACATACCGATTCGAACAAAATTTCACATGGAGAGGGGTGCATGATAGCCTGAATTGGCTGAGCCAGGTCCTTGTGGGGCCTTGACTTCTTGGCTCGTGCATCTTGCTCATAGAGGCTCCATATCAAATCAACATAGAGTCCGTAATATACTTTGCAATTCTCTGTACCTCGTTTTTGCAAAATATGTATTGTTAGTATATAGACATTGCAAAGTATAATATAAAAAATCGTTTCGAAATTCACTATTTAATGCTTACAGTTACAAGATTTTTAATGATAAAAAAACATCGTTTATCCGCTTTGTATCGGTAATTTTTTGATGTAGATTAAAGTGCCTTGTAGCTTAATTCACATTATCATGTTTTTCTTTTTGCTTTTCCTCATTATAAAATACCTCAAATTGGCGTTTAGTATTACCACCAAAACCATAAATATTATGGAAATCAAAATGACATCGTTCACATAAAGTTACCCCGTTATTAACGTCAATTCTTTTTTCTTTACACCAATCATACCCATCCAAGTGATGTGCATTTAGATTTCCACCTCGGCTATCACCGCACAGAATACAGGTATACTTATCTTTTTCATAAACTGATGTTCTCCATTTATCATAACCTGGTATACGTCTTCCTCTTTCCCTTTCTTCATCTGTTTTGTCTGGATTGTAATTCACATTATTTTTTCCTCTGTTATTTTCAAGATAACAATTTTTACAACCATGACCATTTCTTACGTTATCCCAGATAGCTGAAAATTCACCATGAATTTTGCATATAAAAGTATATCTTTCATCTGTACCCTTATAAACTTCACCGTCTTTCAATTTGTAATTACTACCATATTTAAAATTAGCATTAAGTTTTAACCATAATTTCATATTAAAAGTGGAAGTGTCTGGGTAAAATATGTTAAATAAAAGAGGATGACGCTTTAGGTTTTGCTGAATATTCAATAACGTCGCCATTGCTCTGTAACCTTCAATACTTTCAACCATTAAAGGAACTTGAGAATTGACATACTTATACTCTTCGTTTCCTATTAAGCTCCAGCCATCTGCTAGCAGCACTCCATATTCTGCTTTAACTACATACGGCATTCTTCTTCTAGTTTCTGCCCTTCTTTTAACCGTAGTGCTTGGATTCCTACGCCCCCATTTAAACCCTGTCCATGTTTGTTTGAATGGATTTCCTTTATCATCTATCCAATCCAAATATTCATTTGTACCTTCAAATTTATCACTTACTAATTTATATGAAGACTCATTTATATTTAACCAAATTCTAATATTATGTATTGTATGAGGATTTCTCAAACCAAATAAGAGCGGAGGATGCCCATTCCTTACATTTGCAACCGATTGAAATCCTTTATACCCCTCTTTAGAAATACCAGTCATAGGTGTGGCTATGTTTAAATAATCTTGTCCTTCTTCAAGTACTAATCCATTCTTCAAGAAAACCTCTCTTGCAAAATCAATATCATGTATTATTTTATTTATTTTCCAATACTTCCAGTTTTTATTCTTTATAGAGTCCATGGTTCTACCAACCGTATTTGCTACTTCTGCATAGCTTTTACCGTACCTTAACATATTCTTACACGACTCTTCTTCTTCGTATGACCATCTTTTTTTAACCATTAATGCAACGCCCCCTACTTAAAGTTCTGAAGTCCGTTTAATTAGCATATTCTTAAGCTTTTTTTCCCCTTCTAATACTCTCCAATGGTTATTTATTCGAACATAGCTTAATAATTGTGTCTCTATACACATGTATTTTCCTATCCTGAATCTCGTGAATTTTCATTTCTCCATATTCCTCTACAAGGTCAGAAAGCCAAATTTTTTTATTCAGTTTCATTTGCGCCTCGTAAAAAGTAGCATAACGTTTGTTGTATATATTCCTGTATTCTTCCAGCACGGAAAGTTGCATGAAGTAGTCGGGAAAATCATCAACTCTTCCATAATACGAACGGTTAACTGTTCGTATCGGACTAGATATGAAAAACTTATCTTCGTAGCAAATTCTGTGGGCAACATTATATTTTCGAGGAATTACTTGGGTTCGAATTTGTAGATTTCGAAAGGTCTCATTTATATCGATTAGTAAGTATTTATGAATTTTTCTTCCCCTCTTTTTCATTTGACTTTTTACACCATTAGAGTCAAAAAGTATTATGCCTTTTTTAAAATTGTAATATTTTAGAAATGAAAGTAACTCAGAAATTGCTAACGCCTCTGCGATGTTGCTATCAGTCCCATCAGCCACTATTCTCCTTTTAACTTTGCTTCTATCCTCAAACACAATTAAGAATGCCAGATATGCTTTTGCATTTTTAATTGACGCATCTGTATACGCTATAAACATAAATATATTCCCCTCTAAAATGTAAATATAGTTTGTTTTCCCTTTTATTGTTTTTTATTATATTAATACACATAACACATTTTGTCAAATTATTCAGACAACTAACCAAAAGTATTGCAATATCAAGTTGTTTCCAACTATAGAAAAGAAGATTAAAATATATCTAAATAAGATATTGCTCTACTGTCGGTTATCGTTTCGAACAACGTCAACTATTTACTATAAGTTTTATCTCTTTTTCGTTAAAAATCGAACCTTTTACTTGAGTCGTGTCGGACGATTACAGAATGCTGTTTTGTAGATGTATGTAGTTAGTTTCGACATTTTAAACACAATAACTCAACAGCTATCTCTCATAAACTTCTTAGATTCATGGGAACTTCACTTAATCTTAAAGGATATAGATAGTAGAGCGTTTAAAACCTATTGCAAGGTATTACGAGTATCTGTGGACGTGACTCCATAGACCCCCATTTTCTTTCTGTAAATACATCCATTTAATTAAGAATATTGTATACTATTAGTAAGGACTTCCAAATGTGGTTATCGAGGAGTGTTTAACTAAATATGAACAACAAAATTAATGTCTGGACAACTTCAAGAGACTCTGCTGTTTGTGATGACATTGAGTTAAGAAAGACATCTACTACTAGACTTATTTTTAAACCTGAAATAGTGAACAATTCAAATAATCCCGAGGCATCTGTTAGAGGTAGCTTCATCTTTCAAAAAAAAGGTAAAAATGCCTCATGGGAAGATTATAAAGAGTTAAATTTAAGCCAGCTAAAAGCCGAGGAGTGGATTAAACTAGAGCTAAACTCTGAAGCTATGCTGACTCTTACTAGAGAAATCCAGAAACATTATGCAGTACATGAAAAGTATGGGGTGATGCATGGAGGGTTTCATCTTTTTGAAAGCAGCCCTGATATAGAGAAACTCATTGAAATTTTCGAGAGCAACACTAATTTGTTTACTCAATTAATGGAGGATGACAAGATAGAAGCTCTAGAGAGAACCTTAGAATGGGTTGTTACAAATGATAATCCAGATAAAATAATTGACAGAATTAAAAACCTAAAAGAGAAAGATTTAGACCAACTCAATACTTTTGTTGGGATAGCTAATCTTAAAAAAGTATTGTCCGTTTGGGAAGACAACAAACTCTCCAATGCGCCCGAGAAGTTCTGGCAAAGTGTCTTGAAAGAAAACACCTGGATATTGAGTCAGATTTTCTCTAATCCAACCGTTCTTATAAATGATGAGGCTTATGTAGGGGGAAAGACTATCAATAATGATAGCGGCAAGCTAGTAGATTTCTTATATGCGAACCCTTTCTCAAAAGATGCTGTACTTATTGAAATTAAGACTCCATCTACTCCTTTAATTACTCTCAATGAGTACAGAACTGGAGTGCATTCAGTACATAAGGAGTTGATGGGAGCAGTTACACAGGTATTGACTTATAAGACAAGCCTACAGAGAGAATATCAGACTATAGATTATAACAATTATAGACAGGGAATCAAAACTGATTTTGACATTATTAACCCTAATTGTGTTGTTATAGCAGGTAGGTTTGATACATTAACTGATACTGCCTATAGACATTCCTTTGAGTTGTACAGAAAAGAGCTAAAAAATGTAACTGTAATTACTTTTGACGAGCTATTCGGTAGAGTTAAGGGGTTAATCCAGTTATTAGAAGGATAATCCCTAGCCCTCCCGTATATGTTTCATATAAGCTTATAGAATCAACCAGTTAAAGCTAATCTAGATTTAATAGAAGAAGAGAGTAAATGTGAAAGGATACATTAGTGTGACTTCTAGGGTTTGGTTTGAGTATTTATCAAACTCTGAAGGTATAAATGAAGTGATTTTTTGGAGGAAAAACACCAATCAGTTTAAGGTATTAACAACAGGTGAACCATTCTTTTCCTTGTAAAAAATGAAAGTGGCGTTTAGGGCGAACGTACAGTATTTCCGCCCTTAAGAGCAAGAGCCTGTGCTGTAAAAACCTAGTGACGTAGTGGATGAACCAACTATGGGTTTATGCCGTAATAGCCCCTATAAAAAACGTGGTAACATACTTATTTTGATTCACAAATGAAAAAAGACCCTCTTGAGGGGTCTCCTTGAACTCTTTCATATTCCTTAATCACCCATTAGAATATATCCTTAATATTAAATTTCTTCATCGCTAAACAAAAGTGATATACAAGAATTCAAACATACCTATTTTCCGTTCACATCTTTCGAGCGCCTAACACTTCCCTTTAATTTATATAGAGGAAATTAGGCTAATACCAAGCATAATTGCTCTCCAGTAGTGGGCAGTCTTAATTCTTTACTGAGAATTAACCCCACATTATCAATCTCCCAATAAGGAATGCGAACGAGTTTAATGTTGTTTCGTTCACAAAATCCTGTTTTTATTCCATCATGCTTTCGAACTGTTTCAAATGCCTTTTGTCCACCAAACCTCTCAACTGGCTCGAAGTGTTGTATGCCATCGAATTCTATTAACATTGATAGTTCACCTTTTTCATCAAATATTATAAAGTCAAATGGTAGTGGTTTTTCATTTACGCATTCATCAAATCTTTGTTGTGTATCAAAGTCAATATCATTGTACTCCAAGAATCTTCTAATCTCCGCTTCTCCCTTACTCTCATTACATCTTGGGCATCTTCTACCACCGTTGATAAACTTATGAGGATTTGCATCCCAAACATTTCCACATATATTATGTTTCATTTTAATGTTCACATATGCACCTATATATTCACCCAGTACCATGTAATCATCCCTAACCAAATTATACACCTCATGAACAAACTGTTCATGAGTCTTTCTTTGTCCTATATCTGAACATGTCTTACATTTTCTTCTCATTAATGCTACTGGTGATTTAACATATTCTTCGCCACACGGATTATGTCTGACTAAAATCCCCTTCTTACTGCCAGTGTACTCACCTAATACAGTATATTCGTCAGCAAAAGCATCAAATAAATCTTCTGTAAACTGTTCTATTGTCTTCCTTCTTTTTTCTGCTCTAGATTTAATTGAACATTTTCTGCATCGAGTCTGCTCCGAGCCTACAAATTTACTAGGATAAGCTAGATATTCGATTCCACAAGTATTATGTCTCATTAATATCTTTTTTTTTGCATTGATATACTCATCTAAGACAGTATATTCTTCACCTACTAACTCATAAACTTCTCGGATAAACTCTTCATGAGTTTTTAATAGATTGCCTCTGCATTTAGGACATCTAGTTCCACCTAAGAAATTAAATGGAGTAGGACACCACTCGTAACCACAAACGTTGTGTCTTGTATAAACGCCTTCATGTGCTAATTTGTAATCTTCTAATAGTGTGTATTCATCTCCTACCGATTCATAAACCATATCTCTATATAGTTTTGGTGTTAATTTATACCCATCATTACACTTAGGGCATCTACCTTTTCCACTCTTAAAGTTTGATGGTTCAACTGGATACTCATAACTACAATCACTATGCTTTACCATAACATCAGTATGATTGTTATAGTACTCACCTACTACTGTATATTCCATGCCTACTAAATTAAAGACATCTTCTTTAAACTTCTCTGTAGTGTGAGCTTGTTCTAGTCTGGCTTCTTCATTAGAACACACTTTACAACGTTGTCCATATAAGAAATTACTTGGTTGCATGTCAAATAATCTACCACATGTATTGTGTCTAAACTGAATATCCTTATGACTTCCAATGTAAGTTCCAACTACACTAAATTCATCTTCAACTAAATCATATACTTCCTTAACAAACGTTTCATGTGACTTAGTTTGCCTAGAACCTCTCTTTATGTCATTACACTTTGGACATCTTCTTCCACCAAGAAATTTGTTTGGAGAAACTGGGTATTCATGATTATCACATAAATCATGATTGTGTCTGAACATTATCTTTGCAGATGTATTTATGTATTGACCTAAAACCGTATATTCATCTCCAACCTTTTCTTTTACCTCCGCTACAAATTCTTCATGAGTTTTCTTTTTAGCCAACTCTTTCTCCCCTTGTAATAAATATATCTACCATTCATTAATCATTTCTCATTCAAACACAGCTGTGCCGCGCAGAACTGTCACCATTATTTTTACAAATGACCTTATAAGTCGTTTAAATCCATAACATCAAAACTATCACTGCAACAATAACCACATTTTCCAGCATCATTAGCAACACTCTCGCCACATTCATTATAGAACCATTCAATATATAACCTACACCCAAACATGTCAGAATTAAATCACTCAAAGATTAAGAAGAAAAGATAATAATATTAAAACAAATCAAATAGGCTTATCAACTGTTTCTCCAGGTACCTTTTTAGTGACAATTGTATCTTCAGAAAAAGGAGCGAGATTTATTGGAGTGATAATATCATTAATTTTTTTATTAAAATAGGTATGTAAAAGTCTTCAATCTGCTTGGAATGGTACGAGAGAATCAAACAAAGCATCTGATATCTATGGGTAAATTAGAGAAGAGTACGTTACTTTAATTACTTTACTTACTGATTTTGAAATACTGGAACTGATAGCAATTTTGTATATGCCTGATGAATTACAGAATAGGAAGCAGAAGTGCATAGTAACTCACCAGAACCGATGCCAAAAGTGACGAACAAACCTTTTCAGTAAATGAAAAAGAGGTAAACTAATACTCCCTACAAAGAGTTGTTTACTCTTATTAAAATCTAAGTTTCATTAATTTTCATTTCCAAGCTCGTTAAAATTGAATATGCAATGATAATATAAGTTGCCGTTTTCTGAACGCCAGTGAAGAACGTGCAACTGCCTAGGAGGAACTAAGCGATAGCGTAGTGACGGGGGTGGACAACCCCGGCTCTTTAGTGACAAATAGTTCAAGGTCGGCTTGGCATCCCGTCATTCGTTCGTACCTCACTCATTCCTCACCGCCGGTTTGGCCAATCTACGCTATGCTCCGATTAACCAAATCCTTATCAAACTTTATTAATTTGAAACCACTTCGAAATACTATACCTATATCTATAAGGGTAATCCTCTCTAACCCCAGTATTCATATGGTGTTAAGATTTCATTTAATCGTATTATCGACATTTTGAGATTAAATGAAAATCCGCTATTTTATCACACTTTCAGGTAACTCCTTCAACAAGCTTTTCAAATGAGGAAATTAATTTTCCATCTAAGTATTGTTCCAACAATGTTCTCATTCTCGAAGAAGGAATATATAAGTTAACCTTATTTCCCTTCCTTATTGCACTTCTAAATAACCACTGCAATAATTCAGATAACGACCAAAGTTCTTCATCTAATATTCTTATGTTATGACTATCAAAGAAGTTTTTTAACAAAGGATTCATATATCTATTCGATAAGTAAATTAAAGTATTCCTTTCAACGAAGTTATTAGTTGCTCTACTTGTTACAGGCACAAATTGTTCTTTTAATCGTTTATTTGCTAGTTCGCTTTGAAATTCTTTCACACATGTCCACATTACTTTATCAATTTTAGAGCTAGATTTATTGTGATAAAAGTTATAGGTATTTTTAGTAATAATTTCCGAAAAACCTTTTTCTTCTTTTAATTTACGCTTAAGCCAACTACTTGAAAATGCCGTTTGTTCTACTCCAACAGCATTCAAATCTTTTTTATCCTTGGGGAACTTATTATAAATATTAATATTTTCTTTTAAGTGTTCAATACTTTCTTGAGCTGGACGAACATAATTAACCAATTCATATTTTTTACTCACGCTACCGAATATTGTGGAGTAAAATTTATACTTAATATTAAACATGTCAAAGTAATAACGTTGTGTTTGACCATAAAACATGTAGGTTAATATATATGCATCTTTAAACGAACTAAATATGTCTACTGGGAAAACCGAAAATAAAGCACTATCTTTATAAATCATTAGGGTATTTGAATTAGCTTTGGATTGAATCTCTTTGTAATATTCACCTTTATATTCTTTATTATTCCATTTGACAAAACCCTTTTCATTTATAGTAATATATGATTCCCCTTCAGCCGTCTTAGCATTAAGTAACAATTTTATATCATCTGGATTGATTTTTACCTGTTCTATTACATTCAATACCTCGTCAAGGATTAATGTGTAATTATGAGTTCTAATTAACTCACACACCTCCTTATTGAACATTGAAAATAAATTATGGGTTGTAACAATATTTTCCCCTTTTTCAAGTAAACCTTTTAAACTGCTAAGTTTTGAATTGCCATTCTTATCAGTAGGCTCATATATTTCCCGTTTATTCACTTCTTTTTTGATACGAACTACTTCAGTCAAAAAAGGAGTAATGAATAGGAATTTTTCAGTATGCTTAGCTTCGTTTATATACTGAATAGCCCAAGAGGTTTTTCCTTTACCACACGTTGCATCTATAATCTTTAATCTTTTACAATTCTTCAAGGAATCCAAAAATACAACAAACCTTTCTAATATCAAAATTGAAATATAGTTCTATTATATCATTTATCACCACTCTTGGATGACATCATATGTATGTTTATTAGTATGCTAACTGTAATGGTTGGAGTTTTCATTGGGTATATTAGTATCCTTATCGACATTCCAAGTGAATCTTACCTTTTCTCTATCTATATAGTGCATTTTATCCGTTTCGAGTCGGACTTTTTCAGACCTTTTGGTGTGAATCAATGTGCTATACCCTCGCATCATCATAACATAACAATACGGTTGTTTAATAGAACTAGATATATCTCATGGGTGCAGTCTGATGAACATTATACCGCGGTTTAAGTTTATGTATTAAAAATGTTTCATACATATCTAGATATGATTCTGTAATAAAATCTTCATCAAAATCAACATAAAAATAGCGCACCGTTTCTATATAGTACCCTTTCCTTTTGCCGATAAAGTGTTCACTTAATCTTCTTAAGATTGCGTGGTAAGGAATTATCAGTCATTTTCCCTGAACTTAAAAATTGGCCAGCATAGAAATGTCTATAGATATCGAGGTAACTCTTGTATTACATACAACAAAGGCTCTCGTTGACGTGGTATCCAACAAAAAAAGAGCAGCATGCCGCCGCCCCCTAGTATACATATCCAAATAATCACTCTTAATTGCCTTATCAGCTTCATTTTTTCACCTGTTCCACATAACAATATAACCCTCACAAGCTCCTATAAACCACTCTATGAGTCTTCCTACTCCAACTTCGTACTAAGTATATAGTAACAGTGAAATAGATTGTACGCCTCCCCGGGACCCTGTACGACTACTTCTACACTTTACAGCTTGTTCATCATGCTGAATTTACCGTGCTGCAGTTTCAATTCCTCACCACTCATATTTACATATCTTCTTGTTATTTCTAATGAGCGATGCCCTAGAATGCGTTGTAAGCTCAATACATCTCCACCATTAACAATATATTGCCTAGCAAATGTATGCCTGCATGTATGTGGACTAACCCGTACACCTTCAATGTCTGCATTCTCTCCATATTCTTTGAGTCTATTTCTAAAGCGTTGTTGTTCTAACCTGTTACCGTACACTGTTAGAAATAAATACTCACTATGGAAGTCTTCCACGTCTAACATTAGCCGTCTTATAAGCTTGTTCGTCTTCGAGCTGAATGGTACTTGCCTAGCTTTCTTACCTTTAGTTTCATTAGCTTTCATTGAAATAATATTCTCCATCAAGTCGATAGCATCAACTCTAAGCCCTATACACTCGCCTATTCGCATTCCAGTGTCTAGTAGCAGGAATATCAATACATAGTTTCTAAAGCCTGCATACGTGCGTCTGTTAGGTTGTTTGAGTAATGCTTTCACCTGTTCAATGCTAAATGATTCTATCTCGTTTTCATTTTCTCTAATCTTCTTGATTCGATTGAATGGGCTAGTTTCAATATAGCTTTCTTCAATTAACCAGTTGTAGAATGTTTTCATTACCCTGATTCTTAGATTAATTGTTGAATCTGCAACGCCAATAGTTTTATAAGTATCCTTCAAGCAACTATTATTCTTAAACTGTATATGCTCATGTTTTAGATGATACATGTATTCTCGAATGATTTTTGCATCAACCTCATCAACGTAAACAATATCATGTGTCTGCATGTAATCATTAAACACCTTAAAGCTATAATTTTTGCTCTTGATAGTACTTGAAGCCATCCCCTCGATTTCCTTAGTTCGTAAATACACCTTAAACATTTCGTCAAGAATTAATGTATTAGGGACTTTTTTCTTTTCTGCCCTGCGTTTCATCTGTCTTCTAACCATAATTATGCTCCCCTTCTTTCAGACTAATGGGAGCTTTAATATACGAAATACAGCCTTGGTTTCACAGTGATTCCATGCGGATATTACGAGTCGAAAACCCTTTAGGTATCGACTTTTCAAGAAAAAAGACCCAAATTAGGGCCTTCGTTTCTTTCAAGAGTCACCTTTAAAATCTACCTTTACTTTTCTTGCATCTTCCCAAGTAGACTTTACAAGATACGTAATATCATTTGCTTGTTTCACCGAATGTCCATCTTCTGATAAAACAGTTACATTTACCATACTACCTTCAGTTCGAACAAAGGCATCTGCATATCCGAGTGCTTTAATCTGCATTTCCAATAATGCCTCAGCGGAATCTCGTTTGATCAATAACGCCATTTCATCAAATACATCATTTTTCTCAGCGGGTGTCTCTAGCGTATTAATTTTTGTTGTGAGTTGCTCATGCATTTGACTACGTTCATTTCTTACTTCCATCCGCATGTCGTCAAATAAATAACTTTCTGCAAACACGGGTGCTTGTTTATCAGCATCACCTAACTCTTGACTCACTGGTGTTTTGTCACCTGCAGTGTCAAATATTCTCATTCCATCAAATGGCATTGGATTTTTGTTGATGGAATAGATAGCAATGACCGCTACTAGACTAAGTAATGTCAAAAACCATACTGTACGTTTATTTGTCTTCATCCAAGTTCCCCCTCTTTTTCATGATCACGATTCGATGCTCTGGCAACTGAAGGACTGTTGATAAAACGCGCTTTAGTTCAATTTTGATACCAGGATTGTCTGCTCCCTCTGCAACTACAAGGACACCTTCAATTGGATTGTTAGTCATGTCCTCCTGTGTGGTTGAAAGTGAAAAGTAATCGGACAATGGGCTCTTTTCTTCGTTATGATTCGAATGTAGATACAGCTTGACCTCTCCCACTCCCTCAATATTCATGAGCGCTTCTTCGAGGTCTATAAATTCTTTGCTATTTTCTTCTATCTGCCCCCTATCCCCTCCGATTCCAAAAATGCCAGAGTTCATGGAAATGATAACGAGAACTAGTAATGACCCAAAAAGAACGGTTTGGAATTTTTTAGTAGATTTTTTCATAGCATCCCCATTTTCGTTCGTAAAGGCGTGTTCGCTTCGTCATCAATAATTCATTTTATGCAATTTCATAGTAGGCTATGACCAAACATTGAGAAGACTGATTGAATTATCCATAAGCCCATTGCTAACTTGATGATTGGCAAAATCTTTTCTTCGGTATCTCCTGGAAATAGTAGAAAAAGTAAGGATGACAATACCGTAATCGATAACACGCCTACCAAAAACGTTTCCATTTTCTCACCTATTTCATCGTCGTTAATAACTTGATCAGAATGACCGAAAATAACGCTGTGTAAATAAATGCAAATGCAATTAAAAATGAAATTGCACAAAGTACTAATAATGTTTTCCCAATGTCATCCATTAAACCTGTAATGTCCTCGTCTGCAAATGGTTCTATTAAGGCCGCTGTCCACCGATAAAAAAGAGCGGTTATTAAGGTTTTTATAGACGGGACTAATGCAACACCCCAAATACTTGAAATAAGCCAGCCACCTACAAATACACTTAATCCTGAAGAATACCGGCCGATTGACCCCAGACTTTCTGTCATAAAAGAACCAATCAATGGAATGTTTTGTTGAACAAGTTCTTTTAATGGCTCGCTAGCAAGTCCAGAAAGTGCCCAAGACATTGTTCCGCCGACTGTGATGAAAATTGAGTAGGTGGCAACCACAGCCGAGACAGCGCCAATTAATGTGGTTCGAATCAGTTCAGCCATTTTAGTAAAAGGTACGTCAGGTAACAGTCTTGTGGAGACATCCAAAAGTAGTGCTGTTGTCAATAAAGGGATTAATAATTTTTCAGTTAATACAACTGCTCCATTTGCAAATAAGAGCATGGCAGGTTGAAAGTTTAATAGACTGAAAGCACCACCTGCTGCTATCATCGTTGCAGTAAGGATTGGATAAACTGCAATGAACATCATCGAGACCGAATAAGCAATATCTCGAATAAGGAAGAAATGTTCAAAAGCCGGTCTCAAAGCGACGGTAATAATGATGAAAAACAAAATCATTCTCGTCCATTTTTTAAATGTAGGAAATAAAAAATCAATCATTAACGCCATAAAAGCCGCAATAACTATAATCGAAAAGCTGGTCAGAACAGTTCCAATTAGTACATCAAAAAAGGGGTTCATAAACGTACCCGCCCGATCATTTTGGAATTAGTGAAGATAGTATTTCAATTAAATTCGTCGTTTGATCAACCCATAGAAGTAAGATAGTAATTTTGATAATAAAATGAGATAAGGTGGCAAGAGAACGATAACCCGCTTCCTCAATGTGTTCAGAGATTATTTCGGAAACGAAAAATAAAATTGCACTTCCAATCAAAAGTTTTGCGAAAGGATTAGGGAGCGACTCAAACAAACGAACAAAAGTCCTCCCAAATGGGAAAATGATCGTCGTCAAGAGATAAAATAATACGATGAAAAATAAAGATGTATAAAGAATTGGTTGTAATTTTGGTACTGCAAATGAAAGGAGGAGAAGAAGTAAAAAAATAACAATTATTTGTAGTAAAGTAAACATCAGACCATCGCGAGCCATTGAAAGAACTCGGTTATTTCAATAAAGAAAATTCGAAGGAATCGAAGTAGTTCTGCTGTGATATACAAATAGGCGATAAAGAATAGAAAAAACGAAAACTCTTTCTTGCCCGTTTGTTCAAAAAACACGTGCAGAATCCCGATGACCAACCCGATACCGGCTATACGTAGTAAATCATTTAATTCCATCCGGTACTCCCCCCATGCAACCAACCTATGTAAAATTGAGAAGTTTTATGAAAAAAACCTTGATTATTCATCTTCAGTTTGGAGTGAGAAGTTAGTCAGATGTACTTTGAACTTATCAATGTGAATTTATAATGTTAATTTATAATGTTAATTTTGGTTAATTCGTTAAAACCGAATATAGGTGAGGGATATCAAGAAGGCACCAAGAAACGAAAGGATAATCTGGGTTATTGCGCTTATTGGAGGAATTGCTTATGCCTTTTATTGCACAAGTAAAGGGTATATGTTCTCAGGGTATATTAAATGGAGTTGGCCTAAGGTTTGGGATATAGGTAAAGGGTGAAAAAAAGAAAAGGTTGCCACAAAAAATCAGTTTTCACTGACTTTCTAGGCAACCTTCTTTTTTTATGCGCGTGAGACATACTCCGCTTCTTCTGTATTAATGACAAGTGAATCACCAATGTTTACGAAAAACGGTACTTGGACAGTTAAACCAGTTTCTACTGTTGCCGGTTTAGATCCACCGCTTGCCGTATCGCCTTTAATACCAGGTTCAGTGTCTACTACTTTTAGTTCAACCGTGATTGGAAGTTGAACACCTAGAACTTCTCCTTGGAATTGAATTACATGAACTTCCATATTCTCTTTCAGGAATTTAAGTTCGTATTCAATTTGTGATCCAGGTATTTCAATTTGATCGTACGTTTCGTTGTTCATAAATACATGATCATCACCATTTGCGTATAGATATTGCATATGAAGGTTGTCAATTTGAGCACGTTTAACTTTTTCGCCTGCTCGGAATGTTTTTTCGTTAATATTCCCAGAACGTAAATTCCGTAATTTTGAACGAACGAACGCAGCACCTTTACCTGGCTTAACATGTTGGAATTCGATTACTCTCCAAATATCACCATCTACTTCGATTGTTGCTCCTGTTTTAAAATCATTAACTGAAATCATTATTTTTCCTCCAATACAAATTATAAGATAAGTAATTCTTTAGTTGCGAATGTTAGTCGTTGATTACCAGTTTCCGTAATCACAATATCATCCTCAATCCGAACCCCACCGATACCGGGCAAATAAATTCCAGGTTCTACTGTTACCACCATATTCGGTTCCAGAATCGTTTCCGAGCGGAATGACAAGCCCGGTGCTTCATGCACTTCCATTCCAATCCCGTGACCTGTTGAATGTCCAAACGCCTCGCCGTATCCCTTTGATGTAATATAATCTCTAGCTATTGCGTCAGCCTCAATACCCGTCATGCCTGGTTTGATTTCTTTTAATGCTAATTCTTGGGCCGCTAACGTTACAGCATAGATTTCTTTTAGTTTATCAGTTGGCTCACCAACTGCCAACGTTCTTGTAATATCAGAAATGTAACCTTGGTATAACGCCCCATAATCTAAGGTAATAAAATCTCCTGTTTCAATGATTTTGTCCGTTGCAACACCGTGTGGGAGTGCACTCCGTAAACCAGATGCAACAATAATTGAAAATGAGGATGACGTAGCTCCTTGTTTTCTCATGAAAAATTCTAATTCATTGGACACATCAAGTTCTGTAATCCCCGGCTTGATGAATTTGACAATATGCTCATATGCGTCATCAGCAATTTTGGCTGCTTTTTTCAAGATGGTAAGTTCATCAGGCGTTTTCACCATACGTAACTTTTCAACGATTCCTGAAACAGGTTTTAATTCAGCTTTCACTTGATTTTTGTATGATTCATAGAGGCCGAAAGCCATATCATCCTTCTCGAAACCAAGCGTTTTTACATTCATTTTTTGAACTTGCGCTGCGACTTCTTCAACAATCGTTTTTGAATGCTGAACGATCCTATAGCCTTTGATTTCTTTTTCAGCTTGTTCGGTATAGCGGAAATCTGTTATAAACACCGCGTCATCCGCTGATACAATCGCGACACCCGCAGTTCCTGTGAAATTTGTCATGTAACTACGGTTATAGGGATTAGTTATTAATAATGCATCAATTTCTGCGTTTTTTAGCTGGTCTTTTAAGTTTGCTAGTTTCATAGTTATCAGTCCCCTTTTCTTTGAAGCAGGAAGGAATGTAGGGCTAGAGCATAGCCGTTTGTTCCAAATCCAGTGAGTTGGCCAACACAAACAGGTGCAATTACTGATGTTTGACGAAATGCTTCTCGTTTATGTATGTTGGAAATATGTACTTCGACAACTGGGATATCAACAGAGGCTACCGCATCACGTATTGCGATACTATAATGTGTAAACGCCCCTGGATTAAATATAATGCCGTCTGTATGATCATCAGCTGCCTCGTGGATACGATCAATTAGTGAACCTTCCGTATTGGATTGAAAAAATAACAGCTCTACATTATGTTCGCTCGCAATCGATTGTAATTTTACTTCGACATCTTCAAGCGTTTCGCTTCCATAAATTTCAGGCTCTCTTTTTCCAATTCTATTTAAATTTGGGCCATTTAAAATAAGTAGTTTCACCGACAAACCAACCCTTTCCATTTTCTATCTCATTTTATCATAACCAAGTACAGCTGTAACTACTTTCTTACTTTTCTTCATAGTTTTCGCATAAATACAGCTGTTCCGGTTATAAAACGTAAAACGATTGCAATAACGCCAAGGAATGAGTAGGAAGTTTCTTGGACAATATCGATGAATGAATGATGGTTACCGATACTCAATTCTAAAATAAATATACCGATTACGCTGAAGGATATCGCCAATATAGATGGAGGCACCATACTTAACAGTGAGCTTATTATGTAAATAAATACAAATAGAATAAAAAGACCCACAAATAGAAGTCCCCATTTTATGAGGAAATGGGCGTTGTCGATCGCCAATTTGTCTGTCCAACCTACGGGTGACCATTCAATAAACGAAAATAACTTTAAAAAACTTAGAGATACTAGTGTAAATAACGCAGAAAATAATGATGTGTATAGCAACGTTTTATTAAACATAAACATCCCTCCACTTGAAAGTGTTGGGTGTTTCTGATAATTTTAAACATTATTGTGGAGGTATAGTAATTTATTTAGTATACTAGGGACATTCGACACACTCGAAAGAAAGCGTGGGTAAAAATATGGCGAAAGAGCAACAATCCAAGACCTATGGGGGTCAAGCACTCGTCGAAGGCGTTATGTTTGGCGGCAAAGACCATACAGTCGCTGCAATCCGAAGGAAAGATAATTCAATCGATTATTTTCATCTTCCAAAGAAGAAAAGTAATCTAGCGATGAAGTTACGAAAAATCCCATTCATCCGTGGATTTGTAGCTTTAATTGAATCTGCTGGGGTTGGCTCGCGTCATCTGACTTTCTCAACCGATCGATTTGACGTCGAACCTGGTGAAGAAGTAGAGCAAAGTGAAAAAGAAACATCAAAACTGACGATGATCATTGGTGTAGCTGCAGTTGGTGTTTTATCTTTTTTATTCAGTAAATTTGTTTTCACACTTGTCCCAGTATTTTTAGCTGAATTATTCAGTTCAATTGCACCGGGGAAAACTGCACAAATATTACTAGAAAGCTTTTTCAAACTCACTTTACTACTCGGGTACTTATCGTTAATATCTATGACGCCGTTTATCCGAAGGGTCTTTCAATTTCACGGGGCAGAGCATAAGGTAATTAACGCATATGAACGCAATTTACCGCTTACTGTTGAAAATATACAAGCCCAATCTAGACTTCATTATCGTTGCGGAAGTAGTTTTATGCTATTCACTGTAATTGTAGGGATGTTTATTTACTTCCTCGTACCCGCTGATCCACTTTGGTTGCGCCTAGTGAATCGGGCTCTATTAATACCAGTAGTTTTAGGCGTTTCATTTGAAGTGCTTCAGCTGACAAATGCTGTTCGTAATATACCGGTACTGAAGTATCTAGGTTATCCCGGATTATGGCTTCAGCTATTAACAACGAAAGAACCTACTGATGACCAAGTCGAGGTCGCTATTCTATCATTCGAAAAGCTACTCGAAGTGGAAGAATTCGGTGTAGCAGCGTTAGAAGTCGAACCAAAAGAAGAATCGACAACAGTTTCTTCTCCACTACCCGTACAATAAGTCAAACATAAAAAAACTGGCATCTTTTCTCGTGATGAGAAGAGATGCCAGTTTTTCTTTTTCAAATTATAGACCACATTTTAATTGTGCGTTACAGTTTGTACACGTGTTACAGCCGCCCATTTCTTGGACAGACCCTTGGCGACAAACTGGGCAAGTGTTTCCAATTTCAGAACCAATCGTAACGTTTGTAGAACGAAGATCTTGAATCGTGTCGACTAGCATAATTGGCCGCTTTTCGATGACTTCTTCAATATAATCAGAATCGATTTCGTTTTCTTCAGCTTTTAATGTTAAGACTTGCGAATCACGGCTACCGTCTACATAAACAGTACCACCCTTTGCTCCGCCTTTATATAAACGCTCATAGACGCTTTCTACTTGTTCAACTGTGTAACCTCTCGGTGCGTTAACTGTTTTAGAAATGGAGCTATCAATCCAACGTTGAATAATACACTGCACATCCGCATGCGCTTCCGGTGCAAGACTCATCGAGGAAATAAACCATTCAGGTAAGTTATCTGGATCAGCACCAGGGTTGCGTGTTAAATATTCCTCTACAATTTCAGCTTTCACTTCGATAAATTTACCAAGGCGCCCGCTACGGTAATACGTAAAGGAGAAATATGGTTCTAATCCTGTTGAAACTCCAACCATTGTTCCAGTGGATCCCGTTGGCGCAACAGTCAATAAATGAGAGTTTCTGATTCCGTGTTCAAGAATTGATTCACGAATATCATCAGGCATTTTTTTCATGAAACCAGTGTTAATAAATGCATTACGGAGTGCTTTTGTTTCTTCATCTGTTTTGCCGATAAGGAATGGGAAACTTCCCTTCTCTTTAGCTAGCTCAACAGATTCACGATATGCAGTAGTTGCAATCGCTTCAAACACTTTATCTACGAGTTCATTACCCTCTTCTGAGCCGTATTCTTTCTCAGTGTAGATTAATAGATCTGCAAGCCCCATGACACCAAGACCTACACGGCGTTCACCAAGTGCTTGTTTCTCATTTTCTTCAAGGAAATATGGTGTCGCGTCAATAACGTTATCTTGCATACGCACACCGACCTGAACGATTTCTCTCAGTTTTTCATAGTTTACTGTTTTTGTTTCTTTATCAGCTACTTCAGCAAGGTTCACTGCAGCTAAGTTGCACACAGAATATGGTGCTAATGGTTGTTCTCCACATGGGTTTGTTGCTACGACTTGCTGGCCGTATGCTTTTGCATTCGTTTCGCTGTTAGCATTATCGATAAAGAATATGCCTGGTTCAGCAGAATACGTTGCACAAATATTGATAAGATCCCATAGCGCGCGTGCTTTGATCGTTTTATAAACTCGAACTCCGAATCCTTGTCGTTCCCATTCACGAACATCCCCGATTTCATGCCATTTTTCGTTATAGAATTTCATTTCTTCCGGAGAATATTTTTCGACTGCTGGGAATCTTAGGTCATAATCCGCGTCTTCCTCGACGGCTTTCATAAAATCATCTGTCAGTGTAACTGAAATGTTTGCGCCTGTAAGGAATTCTGGGTTATGTACGGAATACGTTCCACCGTCACGTAATTTCGTTTCAGCGTCTTTCATAATCTCTTCGCTAAAGCCGCCTAATCCAGGGATGTTACGATAGTTTAGAATACTTTGGTACATCGCATCTTCCTGAGTTGTTAATGGTTTGAATTTCAATTTTTCATTTGCTAGTTTTTTAATCAGTTCTTCTTCTGTATGTTCTAGAAGATAACGGAGAATTCTTGGATTCTGCATTTTGGAAATGATAAACTCAAGAATATCAGGATGCCAGTCCGCCAGCATGATCATTTGTGCGCCGCGTCTGGATCCACCTTGTTCGACAAGATGTGTCAATTTGGCTATATCATCGAGCCATGAGACGGAACCTGATGATTTACCGTTCACACCTCTTGCAAGCGTGTTGCGCGGTCGTAACGTTGAACCGTTCGTTCCAACACCGCCCCCGCGGCTCATAATCTCCATAACTTGTTTACGGTGATCTGAGATACCCTCGCGTGAATCGGCTACAAAAGGCATGACGTAACAATTAAAATACGTTACATCCGTTCCTGATCCTGCTCCGTATAGAACGCGTCCTGCTGGTATAAAGTTTAATGACGAAAGTTGTTTGTAAAAGCCTTCAAACGATTCCTTACGTCTTTCTTCCGTTAATTCCACTGATGCTAGGCCAGTCGCATTACGTTTGGCAATTTGTTCATAGAATACTTCAAGTGGCTTTTCAAGGACTTCAATTGGTCTTGTGATAATACCGGCTTTTTGTTCTTCTGGATTGTCAATCGCTGAACGATAATCCTGTTCAATCCATATATCAGCTTGTCCATTTTTTTTATCAAGGGCAGTAATATATCCTAGTCCACGTGCTGGGAACTTTGGATCTTCCTTTACTGTTAACACAACGAAATCGCCAATTTCCAACGTTTTCTTTTCAGTATCTTTAAATGAATATCGGTCAAGCATTACAAGTCTTGACACACCTTTATGTTCGATGTGCATGTCTTCTGTTATTGGATGCACTTGTGAAAATTCTGCAATATCTTTGTTTAATTGTTGCTTATCCAGAACTGGTTCCTGGTGCTTTGAAGCAATAACCATTGAGGCACCCTCCTTTATAGTTGTTGTCTAGATACCATATATGGTATCTAACTTAATTAATAATATACTACATATAGTTACACGATACAAATAATATCGTTTCCTCGATATTTAACAAATCCAGTCATGTCGCTCTTCTGAAATTTAAAACACCTAAAACACATCTAAAGTTCTAGTCTTACTTTTTAAAAGTCCATTCGTTATTCCCATACTTTTTCCGTTCTATTTCCTTTACATAAAAAAGTTGTTCCTCAGATAATACATAAGGTTCAAGCTTCATATTTAACGCCTTTTCAAAGCCTTTTGAAAAAGCTTCGATACTTTCACTCGGCGACACTTTTCGTCCTGCTAGCTGATCTATCGCCACGGCTTTTTCGCGGATACCGACTTTCATTCTTTTTCGTTGTTCATCCGACTTAAATTTAAACAATGACACTAGTTTTTCTGCATCTAGGCTTAAGAGAATGGCACCATGCTGTAAAATAACACCTTTTTGTCGGGTTTGAGCGCTTCCGGCAACTTTTTTACCTTCCACGACGAGTTCATACCAACTTGGTGTATCAAAACAAACAGCACTTTTGGGATTTTTCAATCCTTCTATTTCTGCTTTACTTTCCGGAATTGAAAAATAAGCGTCAAGCCCTAAATTTCGAAACCCTTCAAGTAATCCACCTGAAATTACACGATAAGCTTCCGTCACGGTTTCAGGCATATTTGGATAGTCTTCTGTCACAATAACGCTATATGTAAGTTCATCTTCGTGAAGTACACCGCGCCCACCTGTTGGCCGCCTTACAAATCCTAGATTATGGTGTTCTACCTGTTCCATATCAATTTCTTTTGAAACACTTTGAAAATAGCCAATCGACAATGTTGCAGGAGACCATTCATAAAAACGCAGTACTGGACCAATTTCTCCTTTACTATGCCATTCCAACAGTGCTTCATCGAGCGCCATATTATAAGAAGCAGTGCATTTACCAGAATTTATATAATGCCAAATTTTCGTTGCCAATACATTTCCCTCCTAAGTGCCGACCTTCATTTTAGCATCCCTGTTGAACTTTTAGAAGAGATTAAGAGAAATGTTTATGAATCCTATTAATGAATATACATTAAACAGCGCACAATCAATTATTAAGTAGCTTCGTACACTTTTTCTTCCATGATATTTAATATGTGAAATATTAACTAGACCACACCAAAAAATAAAATAGAAGGGTAAGCCCCTTCTATTCCAGCATTATTCAATACGCACAATTGACATTATATTAATTTTCACGCTATTGAGAGGATTACTCTCTAGTGTAAGTTGACTAATTTGGGAATCAGCACTTGTAATAATTCCTGTTACGCTTTCCAACTTTTTATCAAAATATATTGTTATCGTTACTTCTGTTTGAAACTCTAAAGCTTCCGCAATTTTCTCTCCAATTTCCTCATAATCAAATTCCGTTAGTATAGGACGTTCCATTCCATCATTCGATTTCGGTGGTTTCGGTACTGCTCTCATCATAATCCCCCTTTCATCTTTAGGTACACTCGTTCTCATTCAGTTTAATGATAGCGAATGAACGTTCTTGTGTAAAGCGAAATAAAAAGCACCGAGATTGGTGCAAGTAATATAATAATTGTGCATAAGGCTTTTCCAATTCGATATTTAGGTAAGGAAATTCTCTCAAGACGCTCGGGCATCTTATGAAGAAAATGTCGATATGTTAGATGCCTGGAAAATATGCTTGATAAATCCTTAATACCAATGGATTTATTAACTCCTTCCTCTTATAATAGAATAGGATAGAGAAAGGGGAAAGTTGTTGTGGATACACTTTATATTGTTCTAGGAATCCTAGTCATTATCATAGCTTATATGGTTGTGACAATGTTACGCCTACGAAAAGCGGTAACGAATTTAACACAAGAAGAATTTATAAAAGGCTACCGGAAGGCACAATTAATTGATGTCCGTGAGCAAAAAGATTTTGACGCAGGTCATATCTTAGGCGCTAGAAATATTCCATACTCACAATTAAGGCAACGCCATAAAGAAATTCGTCCAGATTTACCGGCATATTTCTATGATCAGAACGGCGGAAAAAGTGCCCGTGCTGCATTGCTTTTAAAGAAAAAAGGCTATACAAAATTATATCATCTTCAGGGCGGATTCCGTCAATGGTCAGGTAAAATTAAAAGTAAATAATCAAAAAAGGTTGAGCTCGCAGATCGTCTTACATCTGCTTGCTCAACCTTTTTAATTTACAGGGAGCTTACCCCATAATATTATAGCCGCCATCTACATAAATGATTTCTCCAGTTACTCCGCTTGAAAGATCGCTTAAAACAGCAAGGGTCATATTGCCAACTTCTTCTTGAGTTATATTCCTTTTTAGAGGTGCAGTTTCTTCAATTTTTGATAAAATTGTATTAAAAGAAGGTACGCCTTTTGCAGAAAGTGTACGAACTGCACCAGCTGAAATAGCGTTAACGCGAATATTATCTTTCCCCAAACTAGATGCTAAATATTTAACAGATGCTTCTAGAGAGGCTTTTGCAATACCCATTACATTATACCCTTCGAGCACTCGTTCAGCGCCTAAGTAGCTCATTGTAACGATTGATCCACCCTCCGTCATATAAGGGCTTGCTTCTTTAGCTACAGCGATAAGTGAAAATGCACTTGTATCTTGAGCGAAAGCAAAACCATCTCTAGATGTATTAATAAAATCTGTTCGAAGATCTTCAGCATGCGCAAAAGCCAATGAATGGACAACTCCGTAAATTGAACCAACTTTTTCACCTATAGTTTTAAAAGCCGTTTTGATACTTTCATCTTCATTTACATCACATTGGACGATGAGTGTAGCTTCAATATCATTTTCATTTAACAATTTAGTGATTCTGTCCAGTGAGCGCTCTTTACGATAGGTAAAGATTAAGTTAGCACCTGCTTTAGCAAGTGACTTTGCCACACCCCATGCGAGACTTCTCTGATTCGCCACGCCCATGACAACAATATTTTTCCCTTTAATTTTAAGTAAGTCTTCCATAATATTCATATCCTCCAATTGGTAATCCTATCCGCTTTTAGCACCAGGTACTAAAAGTAAGTGTAACATAAAAACTTAAAAATGTTAATCGTAAAATGCTAAGATTTATTGAATTTTTCGCCCGTGAAACGGAAAAAAACACAGTTTTAATACTGTGTTTTTCCATATTCATATTTAAGTTGCTTATTCTTTCGTATAACGCAATACAGGCTGACGTGCTGCTCGTGTTTCGTCAAGACGTTTAATAACAGTTGTATGTGGTGCTGTCTGAACGATTTCCGGATTATCTTCGACTTCTTTTGCAATTTGAATCATTGCATCGATAAATGAATCAAGCGTTTCTTTCGATTCTGTTTCTGTTGGCTCAATCATCATGCCCTCTTCAACATTAAGTGGGAAATAGATTGTCGGTGGATGGTAACCGAAATCGAGCAATCTTTTAGCAATATCAAGTGTACGAACACCTAACTTCTTCTGCCTACGACCTGATAATACAAATTCATGTTTACAGTGTTGCGTATATGGAAGATCAAAGTAAGGCTCTAATCTACGCATCATGTAGTTCGCATTTAACACCGCATTTTCAGTAACAGCCTTCAAGCCGTCTGGACCCATTGAACGGATATAAGTGTATGCACGAACGTTAATGCCGAAGTTTCCGTAAAAAGGTTTAACACGTCCAATTGCTTGTGGACGGTCGTAATCAAATGTAAAGACATCGTCCTTTTTCACAAGAACTGGTGCCGGTAAGAACGGAATTAAATCTTTATGAACGCCTACTGGACCAGAACCTGGGCCACCGCCGCCATGAGGGCCAGTAAATGTTTTATGCAAATTCAAGTGAACTGCATCAAAGCCCATGTCCCCTGGACGTGCTTTTGACATAACTGCGTTTAAATTGGCACCGTCATAATATAACTTTCCGCCAACCCCGTGTACAATTTCTGCCATTTTAACAATGTCTTTTTCAAAAAGTCCTAAAGTATTCGGGTTTGTAAGCATGAGTGCAGCAGTATCATCGCCGACAACTCGCTTTAAGTCTTCTAAATCAACAAGCCCTCTTTCATCAGATTTAACAGTAATCGTATCATAACCTGCTACTGTAGCTGATGCTGGGTTTGTACCATGAGCAGAGTCAGGCACAATAACTTTCGTGCGATGGAAGTCACCATTTGCTTCATGGAAAGCACGAATCATCATTAATGCAGTCCATTCACCATGCGCACCTGCTGCTGGTTGAAGTGTAATTTCATCCATTCCAGTAATTTCAACCAAATGCTCTTGAAGATCATACATCAATTCTAGTGCACCTTGGACAGTCGATTCATCTTGTAATGGATGAATATTTGCAAATCCAGGATAACGTGCAACGGATTCATTTATTTTTGGATTGTATTTCATTGTACATGAGCCTAGTGGATAGAAACCAGAGTCAATGCCATGATTACGTTTAGAAAGCGCTGTGTAATGACGCATAATATCAAGCTCAGAGACCTCAGGCAGCTCGGCAGCTACTTCGCGGCTGTAGCCAGTTGGTATTAAATCGTCAAGATCAAGTTCTGGTACATCGAGCTCAGGAAGGCTATAGCCAATCCGACCTTCTTTTGTTATTTCGAAAATTAGTGATTGGTCATCGTTACGCATTTAGGGCCTCCGTTTCCTGCACGACAGCAGCAGTGTGCTGAACGAGTGCATCGATTTCTTCTTTTGTACGTTGTTCTGTAACTGCGATTAAAGCATGGTTTTTAAGCGTTTCAAACTTCAAACCAAGATCATATCCACCGATAATATCATGTTCAAATAAGTATTGATTTACTTTTTTCACTGGTGTTTTTAGATTAACGACAATTTCGTTAAAGTGTGATCCATCAAACATTACTTCAAAACCGGCTTTTGTAAATGAATCTTTTGCATAACGTGCTTTCACGATATTTTGATAAGCAATCTCTTTCGTTCCAACTTTTCCTAAAGCTGTCATTGCAACTGATGCTGCAAGTGCATTAAGCGCCTGGTTCGAACATATATTAGATGTTGCTTTGTCACGACGAATATGCTGTTCTCTCGCTTGAAGCGTTAATACATATCCACGTTTTCCGTCTTCATCTACTGTTTCTCCAACTAAACGCCCTGGTAGTTTACGCATGAGTTTTTTAGTAACGGCAAAATATCCACAATGCGGACCGCCGAATGATTCAGGAATCCCAAATGGCTGTGCATCCCCAACTGTAATATCAGCACCAAGTAATCCTGGTGGTGTTAACACACCGAGTGCAAGTGGATTTGAAGATACAACAAATAATCCTTTTACAGCATGAGTGATTTCACCGATTGTTTTGATATCCTCAATCTGTCCAAAAAAGTTTGGATATTGAACAAGTACAGCAGCTGTGTTGTCATCGATCATTTCTTCAAGTTTTTCTACGTCTGTAATGCCATTTTTTTGTGGAACTGTGACAACTTCAATTGATTGGCCTTTCGCATAGGCTAGCACAACATCGCGTGATTCTGGATGAACTGTTTCAGAAATCAGTATTTTTTTCTTGCGTGTATGTCCTGCTGCAAGTGTTCCAGCTTCAGCAAGTGCAGTTCCTCCGTCGTACATGGAAGAGTTCGCAATTTCCATTCCAGTTAATTCACAAATCATTGTCTGGAATTCAAAGATTGCTTGGAGCTCACCTTGAGAAATTTCTGGTTGATAAGGTGTGTACGCTGTATAAAATTCTGATCTAGAAATGACATGATCAACAATAATCGGTTTGTAGTGATCATATACGCCAGCACCTAAGAATGATGCATATCGCTGTGAATCCGCGTTTTTTGCAGCTAGTTTAGAAAGTTCTTTCGTCAATGAAGACTCCGATTTTGCCTTCTTAATATTGTACTCACCTTTAAAACGAACTTCTTCTGGAATTGCTTCAAATAAGTCACCAACTGAATCGACGCCGATTACTTTTAACATTTCTTCACGATCAACTGTCGTCATTGGAATGTAGCGATGCTTCATGTTATAGTCCCCTTTTCTATTATTGATAATTAACGTTTGTAAAATGGTGTCGAAATAATGGCTGCCTTTAACATTCTTTTTCGTACTTGAACAATTACTTCTGTGCCAACAGTAACATGCTCTGTATTTAATAATGCGAATCCAATATTTTTATTTAAAGTTGGCGATTGCGTGCCAGTTGTTACTTCACCAATTTCTTCATCATCTATGAATACTTTATAACCTGTACGTGGAATTCCTTTATCAATCATTTCAAGACCAACGAGTTTTCGTGGAATGCCATTTTCTTTTTGTTGGCTTAGCGCATCTTTACCTATAAAATCCTCTACTTTATTAAGCTTCACGACAAAGCCAATTCCTGCTTCCAATGGGGAAATATCTTGTGATAATTCTTGGCCATAGAGAGGCAGACCTGCTTCGAAACGAAGGGTGTCTCGTGCGCCTAATCCAGCTGGAACAACACCATCACTTTCGCCAGCTTGTAGGATTGCGTCCCATAGAACAACAATGGCTTCAGGAGATGCATAAAGTTCAAAACCGTCTTCGCCAGTATAACCAGTTCTAGAAATCAGAACATTTTGGCCGCCAATTAGAACATTTTCTTTAAAACGGAAGAATTTTATTTCATTTAAAGGTTCTGATGTAAGTTTTTGAAGTGTTTTCTCAGCAAGTGGTCCTTGAATAGCTAAAAGTGCATAATCATTCGATTTGTCTTCGATTACAACATCATCTGCAGTTTTATGCTTTATCATCCATTCAACGTCTTTTTCAAGGTTTGATGCATTGACGACAAGTAAATAATTCCCTTCATCTCGTTTGTAAATGAGAAGGTCATCAACAGTCCCACCGTCTTCATAACACATCGCCGTATATTGAGCTTGACCGATTTTAAGTTTAGAAACATCATTTGTCATCATTTTTTGTAAATACGAAAGCGCACCATTTCCTGTTATTAGAACTTCTCCCATATGGGAAACATCGAATAGCCCAGCTTTTGTACGAACAGCTTCATGTTCGGTTTTAATACTTGAAAACTGTACAGGTAAATCCCAACCACCAAAATCAATTGTTTTTCCACCATAATCTTTATAATGATTGAAAAGTGGAGTTTGCTTCAATATTGTAGTCAAAATGCATTCCTCCTTACCAAATTTTCGTAAAAAAAGACAGAGGTCCCCCAATTAATTGGGGAACCTCTGTCCATGTACCTGAAAGTTTGACCTTACGGCTTTCCTCGTTGGTGGTCAGTCAATGCTGACACTCTCCAGAGATGCGTCATGCATGAGTCTTTTTTGCCTGAGAGATTCATAACTATTGTTACTTGCTCCTTCGGCGACGCAATTGCGTTCTCTCCTCATACAGTCATTCGCAATTATTTAGTTTTCAATAAAAATGATTACTTTCAAGTCACATCTTAACATTAGATTCATGTAAGTGCAATCATTTATATTAATATGTCTAAAAGACGAACTTTAATAAAAAGCATGATTATATCGTTCGCCTCTAGTATCGTTTAGCCATTATTCGTTCTATTAACAATTGAAAAATAGTCGGATTTCAATAGAACGAAAAAAAAAAGAGGATATGGGATGAATAATTCCACCGCATATACTCTCAATCATTCTTTGCAGAGCCTTCCTCAAACTATGGTGAACCTTTTAAACGTCCGATTTGAAAAGCAATATAAGAAGTAATGTCTCTTAATGATCTACGCTCAGTCTCAACGATGAAATGCGCTGATTCTATGTAAATCGGTTTGCGATAAGCATAAATTACTTCTAGTTCGTTTCTTGTGGATCGCTGTACGATAGGTCGATTTTTATCAGTCGCAATGCGACGCCAGATATCTCGAAACGGTGCATTAAGAAAAAACACAATACCTGTTTCCCTCATTATTTCCCGATTTCGGTCTTTTAAAGGAACACCGCCGCCGGTGGCGATAATGCAATACTCATCTCTGAAAGTAAGAAGAAACTCTGTTTCCAATTGTCGAAAATACTCTTCTCCATATTTTTCAAAAATTTCCGGAATTGAAAGCCCTGTTTTCTTTACGATTTCCGTATCCATATCATAAAACGGAAGTTTTGTTGCAAAGCTTATTCTTTTGCCAAGTGCGCTTTTTCCCGAACCCATATAGCCTACTAAATAAACTTTTTTCACTTTGCCCTCCCCCTTTAAGACATAGATTCTTATTTATTTTGCGCCATTATTTTAATGGACTCATTCTCATAATATAATTCTAGAGAATCATAATTTCTATATATACTATCATGCCACAAAACAATAGAGAAAAGAAAGAGACTTACGAAAAATAAAAGAATTATTGCAACGATTAAAACAGAACCATCCTCATTTTGAGATGAACCCAATCGCAAAATCGCGCTCCTTTCTCGTTCCATCTATCAAAGTCACATAAACAGTTACAGTCGAGTCTACTTGGATAAATTTGACTGAATAAACTTCCGTCAAAAATGGAACATGCCCTTGACCATCAATTGCTTTTCTAATCATTGTATTCCTTTGTTCAATATCAATGCGTCCTCTATCTGTATAAAACCTTATGCCACGACCACCTAAATGTACTTCAAAATCCCTAATATCTAATAACGCTGCTTGCATATCAACCGCAAACAATTCCCAAGACCCATCAGACATATTAGTATATTGTTGCTCAATAGGCGTTTTCCATAAAAAGAACAAAATGAATAAATGGGCAAACGTAACGAAGATTAGTAATTGAAACATGCTTTCAATAAATGTATAACCTTTTTCCTCTTTTATTGTTGGAGACATTTTTCAATCACCTCATTTTCCATCAGATAAAAAACGCAGATTAACTGATCCGCAATTATCCAATCAAAATGAATACCCTCAATTACTCTACTACCTTTAGTCTTTCCGCTACTTTTATATAAAATGGCACCATGGTATATTGTTTCTGCAGCGTGCATCGAGATTTTTTTATCATGCAAAGTTGTCGTCATTTTTGTCGCGAATGGCAGTAATGTACCAAATATAATTATGATGATTGTGAGGGTCAGGATTGCTTCCGGCCAAGAGTATCCTTTTTGATTCACTAATCGTCATCCTTCCCCTTTGCATTTGAAAAACAATTGTTCTGCTGCCATGATTTGTAAGTAACGTTAATCTTCCAAACGCTATTATGTCGCCATTTGCATGAAATTCAATTGCTTTTAAATTACTTAAACTTGATACATGCATACCTTCTGGTAAAAGCTTCCTTGAAAACTCAGTTCGCCCTGGTGCTTCAGCGATATATATTGTTTGATCACCAGATTTCGTAAATCTTAATCGGGTGTAAGTATAATTTGCTATCGAATAGCTCTGCAAGCTTTGGATTGTCACAATAATTGATTTGAAAGCATCATCTTCCGCTGTCGTGCGAATCCACTTTTCGCCGATTGGAAGAATGACTGCTGTTAAAATAATAGTGATTGATAGTACAAATACCAATTCAATTAAAGTAAAACCGGCTTGTCGTTCACTAAACTTAATCGCTGCTTTCAGAAACTTTACCCGCACTAAGCGTTAGTACAGAACCACTTGGACAAACTGGCTGTTCGTTTAGAAAACCATCAGTAACCATTTCAGAAAAGTTTTCAGGATATCCTTTATTCTCCATTTTATAAGCTTCTACTTGTCCTTGAACCATATTTATGAACGCTATAGTAAGCAACCAATTAGTCTTAAAAATAAAAGACTACCTATTGATGAGTAGCTTCTTGGATGGCACGTCTTTCTTTTTCCTCCATATCAATATCGTACCAATATTCTCTAGCAGCTTTATGTGTACGTCTGACTTGTTCGCTGATGGATGGAAAGTATGGCTCATCCTCGATGGCTACCCGTCCAAATAATTCATTGAATGCGACTAACTCCTCCTTGAATGAAGGTAGGTCAATCTCAACGATGCAATCATAATCGGATACGCTTACCTTATCAAGAAGTAATAACTTTGATGCCCGCTCCATCATGTCTTTGCCATCTAATTCATTCGTCAGATTGAGTTTGTTTTCGGCGCGTTCTTTCATATCATGAATGGCGTTAATGTTAACCCGTTCCCTTAAAGATTCAAGACGATCCATTTCAGCCTCGTTTCGTTCTATTCTGTCCGATAGTCTTTTAACTGTTCTTTCGGAACCGCTTCCGATTTCTTCAATGCGATCCTCTAAGTTATTACAACTTTCTTCTAGCGCATCAATCTGCCTTGTGTAGTCGTCTATGTGACTTTGTAGGTTCTTGGATTCCTTATCGAGCGCATTCATTAATGAATGATATTGGGCATAATTGCGGGCGACATCAGATACATTTGTTAGACTGATTCCATCTAGCATCTTATTGAGTACGCCAACAGATATGCCGCGAACCCCACATCCCTGACCTTTCCGTCTGTTCTGGCACATATAACTAATTTTATCCTTTGCACCAATATGACGAACAAACCGACTACCGCAATGACTACAATACAATTTTTCAAAATAAACATCATTGATAACAGGTCGCCGTCCCCGACTACTCGCTTTGTTAACCCGCGACTCCCGAACCTTATTATTAAATTCATGTTGTTCGAGCGTAATAATCGGAGGGACTGCTTTCTCTATTCTCACCCATTCTTTCTCTGGGATTTTGACTCGCTCCGTATCCGTAACGTTTACCTTCTTTGACCTACCAACAACCGCCGTACCTGTATAGATTAGGTTACTGATGATGCGTAGAATCTTGTCACCGCTCCACTTAGCCCCTAGTTGCGTGAGGATACCCTGTTCATTAAGTTTAGTGCTTAGGATGTAAGAACCCCATTCAGGGTAGTTGTCATGGATGTAGCGAACGACCGCAGCCTCTTCCTCAACAATAACCTTATTTCCTTCTGCATCACGTGCATAACCATATGGCAATCTGGCGGGATTGTAAATTCCATTTCTAGCATTATGTTTTTTACTGAATGATACGTTTTTAGATAGGTTTTGTGATTCTGTCTCGGCAATTGTAAAAAGAATAGGTAGCGTAAAATTTGCGTTGTCATCAAACGAGCTAATCCCCGCATTTTCAAAGATGACTTCGACCCCTTTAACCCGTAATAGCTTTACTGTTGATATTCCGATTTCACTATTGCGCGAGAACCTAGCCGCGTTCTTGCAAATGATAGTATCGAACATAGGGATCCGCTCAGAATGTCTGAATATATCCGTCCCTTGATTGTTAGGTTCGTAATCCAGCCCCGCATCATGCATCATCTGAACGAAATTCGGGCGTTTCCTTACTGATGTTGCTGAACCTCTTTCGGAATAATTGGTTTCTAATAATTCCATACCCCTTTGATTGCAAAATTGTGTGTAGTAGTCTGTTTGAATCTGAAGCGACTTGTCTTGTTCTTCTTTGTCCGTACTGACCCGCGTATAAAACACCACTTTTTTCGTCATGCTTATCATCCCCCCTGTTGAATTTAATGCGTTACAACCTTTATGAGTATATAGTAACATGCGCGACTTAAGAAGTCAGCTTTGAAAACAAGTTGCTTCTATATAATAAGAAACAAAAAGGCGCCCCCCACTAATAGTGACCAAGACCGCCTTTTTATTCAGTTAGAGATTCCGCAACCTCTATGTATTGTCTTTTCTTTTTTCTTCATCAAATCTTAAAAGTTATGACTGTGACAATCTATTATAAAGTACTTTTGAATATCCCTTAATATAGCAGGAAATATGATAGTATTATAAGGACTGTTTAAATAAGGAGTGAAATAACATGGCACGAAACGACAACCAGAAAAAGGCACTTTCTGGATCGGGGGTTAAAAGGTTATTAAAAAAAACATTGGAGGATCTAGCAACTAACCCTCACCTTAGTGTTAACTACAAAATGAAGTTTGATACAGGGTATGCAGGGTTTTCTAAAAATCAGTTTAAAATGGATGCTGTAATAGAATTTAAAGATAGTGACGATGAAATATGGCTAATTAAAACAACCAGTAGTATTCGTTCAGACAGAGTAAAAGGAAATCAATTTGATGCACAAAACATCAGAAAACTAAAACCAAATGTGACAAAAATCTATTTAGTTACAGCTGATTTTTCAAACCCTAAAGAAATTTACAAGAGAAAAAAATATAGTGAAGATATTAGAAAAAAGAAGTTATACTCAGAAATTGATGATGTCATTTCTATTAATGCTCTTAGTTTATTAATTAGAGATAAAGCATTAGAAAACCTTACCCAAGGTGTGCGCTCTAATATAATTGGTAAAGAAACGGAAGAAAGAATAATGAGAGCACTAAATAATGAAGTTAATATTGAGTTATGGAATGACTTAACTGATGGTTATTCATCGCCAAAATCTGCTGACTATGAATTGTTTGAAGAGGTATTGTCTACTTATGGAATAGACAAGCAAACTGAAGGTATAGTAGCATTGTACGCCACTACCGAAATCCCCTTATTAAAGGGTGGAGGACAACCAAAAACTGATGTACATTGTGAAGTAATAACAGCCAAAAATACATATAAGATTAACATCAGTGTTAAACAGTCTTCAGCTAAGAAGGTTACAGTACATGAAGGGTTTATAGAAGAATTATTAGGGGTATTGAATTTAAATCAGAATAGCCAACTAGGATTGGCTCTACTAAGACTTCAAGAATGCGGAGGTAAGCAGAAACTCCAAAAGGATTATCCTAATGAACATTCTACATTGGAAAATGAATTACACAAATATAATAGTGAATTAATTAAATTTTTTCTTTTTGGGATTGGCGGCAGACAAAAGGATAAACAAATTGCAAATACATTAGTATACAATAAAACTTTTAAAGCAATGACAATAGATGAAACAATCGATCATATGAGTAAATATTCTGGGCAATTTGGAACCCCGTTTAGTTTTACATATCCGAGCGGTGGTAGAGGTAAAAAAATACAAGTTAAAGCCCCAACAAATAATTAATCTAAAAAACTTGATTATAAGAGTTGATAATTCAAGTTGTTCACTGTAAGATGATTATTAAGACATTAAAAGACGGAGGTTCTGATAGTTATGCATGGCGGCTATCGCGAAGGAGCAGGGAGAAAACCAATACTCCATACAGAGAAAAGGAAAAATAGAAATATATACATAACGGATGATTTATACAATAAAATTATGTCTCTCGAATTAGATGATTGTAAAGGCTTTTCCCAACGCTGTCAGTTCTTAATAATAGAGGCTCTTTTAAAATACAACGAAGAAGGTAGTGGCAAAAGTGGACAAGCTTAAATTTATTGATTTATTTGCTGGAATCGGGGGCATCAGAAAAGGATTCGAAGACGAAAATACAAAGGCAGTATTTAGCTCGGAATGGGATAAGTTTGCTGTACAGACATATGAAGAAAACTTTAACGATAAACCAGAAGGCGATATAACCCAAATACATGAAAAAGAAATACCAAAACATGATATTTTATTAGCAGGTTTTCCATGTCAACCATTCAGTAGCATAGGAAAGCGCCAAGGATTTGATCATGATACACAAGGCACTTTATTTTATGACGTACTAAGAATAATAAAATACCATCAACCAAAAGCTTTCCTATTAGAAAACGTTCCAGGATTGCTAACCATTCAAAAAGGCGAAACTTTTAAAACCATTATTGACTCTTTAAAGAAGGCTGGATATTCAGTATTTCATAGCTTATTGGATGCCCAAAACTTTGGATTGCCTCAAATAAGAAGACGAGTGATTATCGTTGGATTCAGAAATGATTTAAATGTGAACGATTTTAATATCCCTAAAGATAATGGATCTGCAAAAATGCCAGTCGGAAAAATTTTGGAAAAAGACCCGATAGGTTATACAATTTCTAAACACTTACAAAAAAGCTACTTATTTAAAGTAGATGATGGACGACCACAGATAATAGACAAAGATTCCGAAATACAAGTAAAAACATTAGTATCAACTTATCATAAAATCCAACGATTAACAGGTACTTTCGTTTATGGTGGCGATACTGGAATTAGATTATTATCGGAACTGGAATGTAAAAGATTGATGGGATTCCCAGATGATTTTATTATTCCAGTATCAAGAACTCAAATGTATAGACAATTCGGGAATAGTGTAGCTGTCCCTATGATCAAAGCAGTTGCAGACGAAATGAAAAAAACAATTTATACAAAAAGTCAACAAAGTTTAGATATCGTCTATAATTAAATCACATGTACTATCAACTTCGCAGCGAAAATAAAAATCGCTGCGTTTTTTTCATTATATTTTCTTCAAGTAATTTCCCTCGTATTAAACAAGCACCTACAAAACAATACCATTATACAGTCCGCTTCTTTTAGACAATAAAAAAAATCCCCATACAAGCCACTAAAGACTCGTACAGGGCAATGGGACATCTTATTTCTTTGTTGCTTTTGCTAGTGCTGCCTGAGTTTTCGGGCCGAATATGCCGTCAACTTCATTAGGCGTATAAACAGATTGGAACCGCCTCAGCGCATCAAGTGTTTTCGCGCCAAATTGTCCATCTACTCCATTGTTCTTAGCACCCTTTTCAGGATAAAAATAAATGGATGCTAATGCTTCTTGCATCCCTTTTACTTCTGCGCCACTGTCGCCATAACGTAATACCTTATTAGGCACTGGCGTTGGCGATGCAGCTGTTTGTGGCGTATAAACAACCTTGCCGCCGTCATCATAGACCTTGTAATTCTGCGCTTTGAATTTGTTGGCTTGTGACTTCGCATTAGAAAGAACTTTGTAAGCTCCTTTTTGTGATTTCTCATCAGCCCATGTCTTACGAACACGGTAAAGACCTGTAGGGCTAGGCTTCGGAGTAGGAGCTGGCACTGGCGTACCTGTTTCCTTCTTAAGTTTATAGAAAGTAACGATACCATTAGCGATAGCAACCGCACATTTCTTTCTATAAGCATCTGATTTCAACAATGCTAGTTCAGTTTTATTGTCCATGAACCCGCATTCTGCTAATATTGCTGTCATTTTCGTTTCTCTTAATACATGAAAGTTTGCGTATTTTACGCCTCGATCACGTAGCCCTGTCGCCTTAATCAATTCCTTTTGAATATGTGTAGCCAGTTGAGATGATGCCGTAGATTGTGCCGAATAAGCATAGGTCTCGATTCCACCGCCCGCGTGCCATTGTCCCGTCCAAGCATTTGCATGGATAGAAATAAACGCTGTAGCGCTCCAGGCATTCGCTGCATTCGTTCGTTCACGTAACGGAACATCTCGCTGCCCCGTCAAGTCATGCGCAAACTTAATATCCACTTTCTCATATTTCTTTAACTCAGCCGCGACATATGTAGCAACCATTACATTGAAATGGAATTCTCGCATTGAATCATCTGGCGCACGTTTCCCCGCTGTATGTAATGAGTGACCCGCGTCTATCATAAATTTATACAATACTTTCTCCCCTTTTCGCTATCGAACTGACTGATAGCTCTTTTTAGTCAGTTTTCCGAAGTCAATTAAAATGACCCCAAACATAATGCCTTATCGACCGCACCCATAGGGCTGTGCATTTGGTGTACA
This sequence comes from Sporosarcina sp. Y1009, assembly GCF_057669865.1. Lineage (NCBI taxonomy): Bacteria > Bacillati > Bacillota > Bacilli > Caryophanales > Caryophanaceae > Sporosarcina > Sporosarcina sp. Y1009. Next base: position 65,521 of record NZ_JBYHFO010000004.1, read on the forward strand.
ACGACCTTTATGTATTCGTGGTACATGAAAAGCACCACCGCCCTTTTACTTCTTTTTGCTTTTCAATTCTTCCAGATATGCCTGGGCTTCCTTTGCCTCTTCGGTAACGTTATTATTCTTGTACCAATTCCAGAAAGTCGCCACCACTGTTAATACAACAGTCATGAATTCATAAATCTGCTCCTCGCTGAATGGTAATGGATTGTAACCAAATATCACTAGCGACTGATTAAGTAGCGCAAAGACTAAAACCGCTGTTCTTGTAATCATCATTTTATCCAAATTAGAACCCCCCTTAAAGAATTTGTGATAATAAAACTAAGAAAGATGCTAGACCAAAGATCCACCCGCCCCAATTTCTAATCGCTGAACCGACCGACTGCCGCCCCTTTTGCTGTGCTTGCATGTCATCAACCGTAGTTTTCACCTCAGCCAATTTTGAGTAAAGTCCGTTGTATTTTCTTATCGTTGTTCTGGTTTCTTGCATGTCCTTTTGAAGATCACTAATCAACTCAAATAAATCTTTATTCGTGTACCATTGGTTATCATCAGGCATATTCAACCTCCTCATTTTTGGCATAAAAAAATACGCCTATAGCGCATCGTCCCAACTTATATCTTCTAATTCTTCAAGAGTGGCCGCCGCCATCACCAATGGCATTAACTCATCCCTGTATCTCGCAATGTGATCCGCCTTATGTTGCCTTATGACAAGTGATAATTCTGCCATTAAATCATTTGTAATGACTAAGCGAGCTGACTCACCGCCAGACATGACTGTCCAGGTTTCTTCTTCAATAATTCCCTGCTCAAAATAGCGCTGAGATTCCTGAAAGTTTAGCTGTGCCTCTAAATCAAATGAAAAGTGATATTCAATGCCATTAACCTTATGCGTGAATCCCCTTAGAATGGCTTGCTTACATGACTCATTTAATTCCTTGTCCTTCTGTTCTTTCATTTCAGCTAGTAATGGCGCTAAGTCCTCGACAATTTCACCATCTATAAATGAATACTTACCGAATGAAAGCAAAACTGTATGATCTCTTTCAACATCAACCTGTACCCCGTTTTCGGTTGGCGATGTTCCCCAACCCCCAATACGATTGTCTGCTCCGACATCTAAATAAACTATCAAACTTTTAACCTCCTTAATAACTAAGTACATATCTTAAAACTGCTGTAGCTGATGGATTAGTTGAGTTACTTGCATGTCCAGTTAATGTAGTGTCTGTGCAATAGGTATACTTTCCAATGACTCCAGCACTTGCAATTGCGGATGAATTTCCATAAAGAACATTCCAGAATCCAGCACCTGATAAAGTTGCATATCTTTTTGGTACATATGTAAAATTAAAGTGGGAGTTTTCTGCGCTGCCACTAAAACGACTCCATACTAGAATCCAACCATTTGGACACTCTGACATCTTTTTTGTTGGTGTAACAACGTGGGAGCCATGCATGAGATAAGCACCTTCCCATAGAATCGGACTATCATTTGTAAAAACTGGCTGCGAATCTAAGAATGCCGTTCCATCCATAATCCTAAACGTATTATAATCAGCTGCGCTTTGACTACCTTCTGGTCGTCCAGACCTTAAGAATAGTAATCCTTCGCCGTCACTGTTGGAAACATCGTTAAAATACAATCCATTCAATCCGAATATATCTGAGTTCTGTAAATCCATAGCGCCAGCACTGCCCTCTGGAGTGTTTGATGCCCATTGATGCGCCCCAAAGACGAGCCGACCATTTAATTTGAACTCGTTGGGATTCTCGGGAAAGTCATTAAATCCTATGGCGTTTTTTTCTGAGTCCATAAAAAATATCGGTCGCCCAACAGGAACATCATGCCCTGTAATGTGACTACCGAATTGATCTATAACCCGTATTTCTATATCAAAGGAATATTCGTTATCGAGTGGAATAGTTCTTTGGGATGTTGAATAGGTTCCTGTACCGATTGACCTTGCCAGTGCCGTCCATGCACCCCAAGTTGATACCGACTTTCTTTTAAACCTATAATTTACTGAAGTGATTGAGTTTCTGTTCGCAGTGCCTACCCGTACTATTGCAAATGTACCTTTTACATTAATAGCTGTATCTGCTTCAAAACCCGCATAACGTTCTGCTGATGACACTATTGTTGGATCCGTATAAGTAACGCCAAATACAATCATACTTTTTGAGGCTTTTAATCCTCGACTATCTGTAGCCGTCAGTACCAGCGTACTATTCGCTGTTATATTAACGGCTCCAACATTTAGCGTAAATGCACCAGCTGCAAAGTTAGCAGATACTGTTTTCCCCGCTACTGTTGCTGTATATGTTTTAATACTCGCTCCGTTAACAGGACGAGCCACTGAATTCGTTGGAATGGTAACGCGTAAACTAGATTTATTTTGTACTATGTATTGATTGTTTCCCGTGACCGCTACAACAGCAGTAGCTACATCGGCATAAGTGAATGCTCCTGTAAACGTTGGATTGCTATTAACAACCCGCGCCGATATAGTTGCCGTTCTTTGCCCTCTGACCTGTACATTATTGTATAGAGTTGTAACGCGTAAAGTATGATTCTTTGCCGTTGTCGTTGTCATGCTATTATAAATTGCAGTAGCGACGGATCCGCTTGTTGCAAGAGACAAGGATGTCGCCGCTACTGCAATAGTGCCACTTGCCCGCACCGTAGAACCATCCAGTAACTCAACCCGATGAGTGAAGGCTGAACTGTTTCTTTTAACAGATACGGCGATAGCTGTAGCGATATTAAAGGAACCTGCTGCTGTAAATGTACTGGATTGTGGCGCGGTAACTGCTCCCGTTTTACTAGAATCCCCGATTTTTGTACCGCCACTTATGGTATCCAGTTCAATTCTTGTAGCAGCTGATGCGCCTTGTGCAATCCTTGTAAATATGTTCGTGTTTTGTGCTTGTGTAAATGTAATCGTCCTAGAGGCCCCAATGCCTGTTTCTGTTCGTAATAACGAACCGCCTACATAAATTCGAGCTGTATGTGTAAATGAAGTTGTCGCACGATTAACGTTTATACTTAATGTGCCGCCCGCCGTCCAATTCGCTGAAGAGGAAAGAGATGAGGCTCGTGGAATAGTGTTTAATGTGCCGCTCCCACTTGTCGTGATTGATCCTGCTGCAACGCCGCTAATTTCAATCCTGGCAGTCGTACTAATGTTAAAACTTTTCTTTCCATCTGCTGCGTGATTAATTGCTTTTGAGACTGTTCCGAGCAACTTTTTCTGGTTTCCAGACAACGACGGAACATATGAATAAGATAAAACCGTGCCTCCGTCAATCGTTACTGTTCCTGTTTTCGTAGTACTTGTTGAAATACTAGCCGTAGAATATCGACTGATTAGATAAACCCTTGCCGTTATTGTACTTGTATTGTTCGGAACACTTTGAGTAGCTGACCATTCCAGTTGTAACCTAAATGCTCCGTTCGTTCCAAACTGCGTGTAAAAACTTCCGCTTAATGCCACTTAATAACCTCCTTATAGACCAACAAACGCCCAACCTTGCCGCTCTGCTCGGTCTATGTTGATTAGTTTAATATTTCCCATTGTGATTTCTTCGCGAACAACCGCCTTTTTCATAACAAATTCGTCTTTGTCCATGCGGAATACCTCGTCATCGGATCCTTTGGAAAGGTCGGTAACACCGTTTTCGTTGTAATAACCCGCAAAGTTACCTGGAGTCATTTCAGTTAGTTCTGTCTGAAGACCGTCTTCAACCTTGATAACCTTTAAGCCGCTCATGTCCATTTTGACGTTCGTGTTATATACTTCACCTGTTCCGATTGTCCAAGGCAATGCAATTGTACCGATGTTGAGCATCAGCCCCGTGATAACACCAGCAGCTTGAGCCGCGCCGTACATTCTCAACTGAATTTCACCAGTAATAGATTCAAATGTAATTGAATGATTCTCGTATCCTGAAATAGTTTCATTGTGAGCATAAGAACGTTGAACGAGCGTGGCATTATTCTCAAGTATCCGAATATCAATGTTGCCAGCAGATGTCGAATAGTTATCTTTTTTGATGTACCAAGATAATGTATACGTTTGATTCGGGATAATGTGTATAAATTCCTCAGTTGTAAGCATCTTGTCCATACTGCTTACCGTGAATCTAAATCCTGCGTGAAATCCTAGCTCTTCGAGTTCAGTCCCTTTGGCAATGTCTTGCCCCGCTTCCCTATTTTTCACCCATCCAGAATAATCCCCGAACCCTGTTGAGTTCTTAATAGGATTGATGCCCCCGCTAGATTCAAATCTTGCTGTAATACTAGTTGAAAGCTGTTCTAATTCTGAACTTTGTTGAAAAGATGCTTCGTTGATTCGTTCAATTTCATCCTGAATAGCCTCAATGTTTTCGTTGGCTTCATCCAGGTCTTCAATGCCAGCTAAATCTGCCAAATCCTCAGTATTCGCTTTCTCTCCAAGTGATAGTTCAAATTCAGTAGAAGATAGAACCGTCCCAACAATACTAGACGGCGTAACCAATAATTCTGCTTCTGATAATCTCATTTCTACTGCTTCAATAAGTTCCGTAGCATCTTCTGGAGCTGGAGACCAATCTGTAGCTCTATTGCCTTTTTCTATTTTCAGATTTTTAATATAAATTTTTGTGGTCTTCACTTCTTCACCATAAAACTCAATTCTAGCCTGTCCTGTATTTGTCAAGGATTCAGAGATTGTTATTGGAGCAGAGACTCTTTCCCATTCGTCAGTAATTCCCGCAAATGTTTTGCTTGCAAGTGGATACTTAGGAGTACCGTTTGATCCATATACGCGAACCCGCCCGCTTGTTCCATCTGTTGTGGTTACTTTGGTATCAAAACTTATCATTACTGATTTTCCTACTAAATTTTCAAATACACTATTCAAATTCGTTCTATAAACTCCATAAGCTGAGCCGCTAGAAAGACCTGGAGTTTCCCATTCATCAGCAGAATTCAGAATTAAATTCCGCGCACCAATTTCTAGCGCATCAAAATCAGCCTGGGATGCTTTTAAGCTAATCTTTCCGACCTCTGTAACAAGGTTGGCCGCCGTCATTCCATTAATACGGGATGTTGCATCAATAACAATACCTGTTGCACTAATGGCTCCTGCTGTTGTTAATTCAAATGTCTTAGCGCCCGCCGAGTTATATCCACTAATTCCAGTGCCATCAATAACAACGCCCCTATTTGATGCAGTAGATGTGCGCGTTGAAATCTTAGAGGCATCAATAACCCCCGCCATTAATCGCTCTAAACTCATTTGACCCGCTGTTATATTAGAGGCATTTAAGTTCTGAACCTTAATGAGAGAGGCATTTATTTCGCCACTTTTGATATTACTAGCGTTCAGATTGATGACGTTAACCTCTCCAGCGTTTAATGTCCCTGCTGTAATTCTAGTGGCATCTAAATCGGTCGTTTGTACAATGTCCGATCTAATCTTTCCGACAACTGCTGAATTAGCAAATATCTCATTTACATTTAACTTATTAGCCGTTATCGAACCCGTGATTAATTTGTTACCGTCAATCATCGTACCTGCTGAACCGTCAGCATTGATGAATGAAACAACGCCTTTTATATCAACCTTCGCCGCGCTAATCGTAGCCGCTTCTGGCGTTAAATTAATAGAGGAGACAACGCCGTCTTTCTCAACTCGCAAATCAATTTCATCAGCTAGTTGTATGATAGCAGACTCCGCTAATGTCATGCGCCCGTCAGCATCAACCCTATTGCTTTCAACAGTTGAACTAATGCCATCCACTTTAATATCAATAGCCGCAACTTGGTTCTGTGTTCCTGTTAAATCGGTTCTAATCTGGCTGACTGTTGAATTGATTCCATCGGCTTTTACATCAATCGCTGCGACCTGATAATTGATTGAATCAATTTCTCCCGTCAAATCATCAATATCAGCTTCAACATCCTCAACTCGTCCAGATATGCCAGTATAAGAAACGTCTAATTGAGCCATTTTATTGCTATAAACCGTAGTGTCAACTTTCGTGCCAAGCTCCGTATCAACCTCAGTTTTGGTATAGGTTTCGGTCTTTTCAGCCTTCGCCTGAATTAATCCCTCATGAACACTTAACGCTGTTTCATTGATGGCGAACCTATCGCTAATATTTGTCATTTCCCCATCAAATTCATTTTGTGTAACTGCACCACTAATAACACTTACATTTAAACCGCCCGCATCAATATGATCGGTACTAATCGCTCCTGCGTTAATATGACCAGCCATTATTGCATTGGCCGCAATCTTATCCGCACCAACAGCATTAGCTGCAATCGTATCCGCAGATACCGCACCCGCGACTAACTTTTCCGTTGTTATGCTGTTAGCAGAAAGTGCATTTGTCAAGATGGATTCTGGAACAATTAAAGATCCGTCCACAACTGAGGCAGTCGGGACGGTTACATGGGTTCCATTCTTATTTAGAAATACGAGTAAATCATCATCATCGAGAATCGGAAAGGCATTTGACCCATAGAACGAATTTGGATCCGAGTACTTCCAATATATATAAATAAAATCAGTTGCACCATCGGCTATATCAAATACTTCGCCCCTGTAACTGATGTTTACTTGGCTCCAACTGATATAGCCATTTGTTGGCGTGTCATCTCTAACTATCATCGTATGCTTCTCCTTTCATTAAAAAATAAAGTGAGTTGCTACGTTTAGCTTGTCTTCAGCAACTGAACCCGCGCCTAACTTTCCACCCGTAATGGCTCCATCAATAATATTTCCTGCCTGAACCGCGTTGTTACCAATTTTTCCAGTAGTTACCGCACCCGTTGCTAATTGAGTTGAGCCAACAGCTCCACCTGCTATCTTGCCTGTAGTAACGGCATTGTTGCCCAGCTTCCCCTCCGTAACCGCACTATCAGCTAGTTTCGTAGAATCAATTGCTAAGTTAACAATTTTCTCTTTTGTTACCGCATTCGCAGCAATCTTTCCCGATTCAACCGCATTACTTGCAATCTTTGCAGTTGTAACAGCATTTGATCCAAGCTTAACCTCTGTTACCGCGCCAGTGCCAAGTGCATCTGCCAAAACTGCACCTTTTAAAATCTTACTAGATGTAACCGCATTATTCCCTAGCTCTGTTGAACCAACTGAACCGTCCATCAATGCGCCACCAGGTGTCATCTTACCAGGCGACATAGTAACCGTAAATGTACCGCCTTCGTTTACCCCAATTAAAATATCATCCTGCGTTAATGTTGGTTTTGTATTCGATGTTTCTAGTTTTGTTTTATCGGTTGCGCTAAATTTCCACCAAACGTATTTGTCTGCTGTACTCGCTGTTGGAATTGTATACGTAATTCCTTTGTATATGATATTTAAGTCAACCCACTCAACCGATCCAGCTGTCGGTTTATTGTTATTGATGACATACCCGTCAAGCATATGCGTAGCAATATTCAAGTCCGATGTATGGATTCGATGCCCGCCTTGTTCTGTTTCTTTCAATACATTAATCCGATAGCTTACATCATTTAGAGCGCTTTCCATTTCTTGGTGTAGTGAATTCCTTACCTCAACAAACTCATCTGCAATAATAGAACGTAACCAATTCGATAGTAAATTTTTAATCATCAATAATTCCCCCTATTAGAATATTAAGTGTGTAGCCCATTTCATCTTTTGTTCGCTAATCGCACCTGCTTCAATCTGATCTGTTCCGACCGACCCAGGCGCTAACATATCTTGAGTAACAACTAAATTCTCAAGTTCTTGTTCCAATGTATTTGCTTTTTCTTCAAGCTCCGCAGCCTCACGCCGTAGATTCGCAATCTCATTGTTAATATCATTTGTTCGATTGCTAAGTTCGTCCAATATTTCTGTTTCTACTTCAGCAACTTCAGCATCCGTATACTCTTTATAATCAACTTCGATGCCATCGCGTAATTCCTCAAGCAAATCGTCAATCTCAGCGCCTAATAACGCTAAGGGAACCCAAGCTGTGCCGTCCCATTGCATCAAACGGGGAGGATTAACTGACGTGTCCCACCATAGTTGATACGTTGCATAATCTGGCGGATCTAACTGTCTTGGTATTTTTGTATTTTCAAGAGCTTGCTCGATTTCTTGAATGACTTCATTCTCAAGCCGTTCCATTTCAGCCTCGACTTCGACCATCGCATTTTCAACATCTGCAACAGTCTCCGTAATGATTTCCAAGGCATTGCCAAGTTCGCCCTGGCCAACTCTAAGACGTTCAATTTCTTCATCAGTATTTTGCTTGTCGATGCCGTCCTGTACTTGCTTATCAGTCATAGATTGCTTCCTGGAGGCAATTGTAAGGATAGGCTTTCTTTTAGGAGTACGAGGATAATCTTTAACTTCAACAACCCGTGTATGAAATCCTAAACCTAAAACCTCATGAATTAAAAAAGCTGAATCTCCTAATGAAAGGGATTCAACTCCTGTTTTCTGTAGCTCATCGTATTCAATTGTGTATGAGATTTCTGGCGTATCAACAATACGTTTCTTGATATTTTCAAGTAATGAATCTGAGTTAGTAAAGCGTTCATCAATTACTGGAGGCGCATGTTTAATCCCAAAGATTTCAGCATTAGGCGATGTGTATTCCGCCTCTGCTAATAGCTCGCCCGTTTCCTCGTCCCGCTTACCGATACCTTTTATGTATGTAGAAAGATTGGTCGTATCAATGTCTTCTTTAATATGTTTAATGTTGTGTTTCCAGCGCATTTGTTGGTTGTTATCCGAGCCAATCCGTTCATAGATTTCTAAATGCTTATTATTCGTATCTATGTATTCAAAATCATAGTCTTTCATATTGCGATTAAACAACTTAAGGGAGTTTTCATTCCCAAAGTTCTCATAAGATACATTGTCAAAACTACCAAACGTGGTAAATGTGTAACCCGTTCCCGCTAATGCATGGGATAGCGCTTGGTGTATCGTTAACACTCTTTGACCTGGGATCACGTCATAAACCCAATTGTCTACATTATCAAAGAAAGTATGCAGAGCCGTTACTTTGATATTGACAACCCCGCTGACAACTGACCGCTCCATCTTTTTTATGCGATAGGTAGCGCCATCAACCTTAACTATACTTTCATAATCAATTAAAGCGAACGCCATTTTTCCCCGTTCAGTATATCGTACATCCATCGTAATTAGATGAGTGCCGTCAACGCTCTTAGTTCGCTCAACAACGCCATGATGTAGTAAAGGTAACGTCTCGCCGCTTATATTCGTAATGGTAATCATAGGCAACCTCCTTTCTTATATAAATAACGGTCTATATTCAAAGAGGACTTCGTAGTTGCCTGATGCACCGTATACTTTTATTGAATTACTACCTGGCGCAATCGTGACATATCCATAATTCGTCTCTTCAAATACGTTCACGCCGTTTTTGTATGGATAGATTCGGTCTAGTATTATAGTGTCACTGGCCGTAGTAGTCCCTAAATATTGCCATTGTGTATCTGTCGTTTCGTTAACAATTCGTAATTTGTTCGACTCACCCGTAAACTTAATTATCAATTCATGTTCGCGTGGATCCGTTTCTGTTACCCCAGGATTAAAGAGAAAGAACGATGGACTGCTAAACCTCTTGCTTTCCTCTTGTGCCGCTTCTGCATAAGGCGACTTTGACAGGAATGGAATCTCAAATTCCTTAAAGGTTGGGGACACCTCGTTATCTATAATGAATTGTGATTCGACTTGCACCCGCCATCTTTTATGAGGCTGTCGGCTATCAATCAATAACAGTTCCTCTTTCGGACTGAATAGCCGATAGACTTCATCTTTTTTATTATGAAAGTCCGTGATTGAATTTGCCTTTAGTCTGAACCTCGTTTCTATTTCCCTGCCTTGGTATAGCGTATCTAAGTGGGCGATTCCGTCCATCCCTTCAATTTCATCTGGACTATGGTCGGGCGATAGTGATCCTACTTGAAAGCTCAGACACTTAATCCCGATTGCTGCCAAATCAACTGGATAGCCCCGCCTAATGACCGTTAACTCCATTGCTTCACTCCTTTCTTGCAAAGAAAAAAGAGCCACATTTATGTGACCCTCTGGTTTGTTCATATTTAATTTAAACTTTTATTTTGTGTCTATTCTCTCTTAAGCAATGTAATTGGTGATTCAGTACTTACAGACATCCCCTCAGTTGGATCATGAAAAAATTCAGCATCAACAAAACCTTTTCGTTTCATATTATATATAGTGTCAAAAAACACACTAAATAAATCTAAGCTAGGATTTTTCCCTATAACTTTCTCTTCTAAATAGCTAAAAGACTTCCCGCCTTCTTCGCTCAATATCTTTATAACTTTATCTTTCATCGTTTGCTCTCTAACATTGGCTTCAATTTCTTTCGATTCCTTCAGAAGATCCAACACTAAATCTTTCACCTCAGTTTTAGAAAGATTTTCTGTGGGCAAATCTACTAAATGGTCAGAGATTGCGCTACTTATTTTACTATTTATTTCTTCAGACATATCTACCCCATTCGATTTTCTGTCTACTTGTTCGCGCATATGACTAACTGTTTCTTTTACCATACCAAAAGTATCTGCGTACATTGTGTTAAACATTTTCTCTAACTTTTCAACATTATTATTAATTTTATTCGACGATTCTTTTACTTCATTAGATGAATTGACTGACATTCTATAAAAAGTAATAGAGAGCCAAATGGCTAATACTCCGATTACGATCGATGCGATTCCCGCTATAAGCGATATAATCTCTATCCAACCAATTGAATTTTCCATAGCGCTAACCCCTCTGCCATATAATAAATCTATTATAGCAGAGTTGCCCTTAGGAACTAGGAAAAATTTCATACTATTTAAAAAGAGTCGCACTAAGCGACCCCACTTGTTCATTTATCTTAAGAAATAGTTATGTTTTATTATTAAATATTTTAGTCAAAAAGCCTTCATCAGGATAAACTATTTTAGCAAATTTGACTGAAAACTCTTCGATTAATGTAATAAAATTTTCAATAAAATCATCCCCCAAAATAATTTCACCGTCTTCAATTTTAAAATCATAAGAACCAGAGCTTTTTTGGACAGATAGACTTGCTTGACCGCCAGTATGAACAAAACAATTCCTAATCCTCATCATGTCACCTATATAATTCCAACCTGATAGGTTGTTTATTTCATCAAAACCATCGTGATATAGAAAATCTTTCGCGATTCCAACGATGCTTTTATCTGCTGCATTGCCTGCTTTTACTTGATTGTTATGTGTGTTATACCTATCTTTTCTACCTTTTATCAAACAAGCTGTTTTAACAACATTTTCAATAAAAGCGCAAAGTGCAGTCAAAAGTGAAATCCTCATGATATTCCTAAATGCACCGTACTTTCTCTCTTCCGATAGCTGTTGTAATATCTTTAAATCAAGTAGTTTAGGCTCTCCATTCTTAGGTTTCTGCATGTCACCTACATTTGATATGATATTCCCTAAGCTATTTTCGATATAAACATTATACTCTCGAAAATATTTGATGTCTTCAAGTACTGGATATGAATCTGCAGCCATTGTTAATGCGAGGCTTTTATATGATTCATTGATGTTTTCATTCATTTATTAATCTCCTCCCCTATCACCTATAATTCGCTAAAAAAGAGGGGATTCCTTTAATATCTTTAATTCAATATTATTTTGTATCGTAATTTGACCTACGACCCGTTTGTTTGTAGCCAGCCATCAACATTTTTAAATCAATGCTGGATGAATGAACATCGTCAATTCTTTCAGATACACCCTCGCCCACTTTATCGCTATCCAAGTAAATAGGGATAGTATATTGAACAGGTTTTCTTTCACTATCTGATTTAACTAACTGAGCGACTAAACTCGTTAACATCTCAACATTTTCTCTCAAGTAAGTTACTTCGTCATTGCCCTTCTTAGCATTTGATAATGGGGAACTTCTTCGCCCGCCATTAACCCCTAACATCTTACCCGTTAACGCCAGTAGTTTCATGGAGTCTGAACGGCGTTTTGGATCTGTTGGACTAGTAAACCTTTTCAATTTTCCAAGGTCGCCCCAGCCAATCCCTTTCGCATAATAAGGAACCCGAGATAGTAATTTCTCCGTCTGCCTATTCGGCAATACCTTAGTACCTCTAGGCATATCAGGGATGAGTGTATCTGTATCAGGAGAAAGAAAGGATAATCCGCTAGGTAATGTGATTAATTCCCTTCCAAATCTATCACCAACAATAGCAGCACCCCCTGGGTGAAAGTTAGTACCCCTAGCATACGACGCCAACCTACTAGCCTCGCCAGTTGTGCGGATATTAACCGTCTTCGATACTGGCGCGCCCAAGTTTTTGTTTAGACTAGCAACCGACGGGCTAGTCTTAATTTCAACGCCTTTATAAATTCTTTTTTCTGCAAGGCTATTCATCTGTCCAAGTGTGTCCTTAGCTTTATTAAGCTTATTTTGTTGTTCATTAATCTTTCTATTTTCTTCGTCATAAATACCTGGACCAAGTTTTTGCTCTTTGTTTTTCTTTTCCAAGGCTTGTCTCGATTTATCAATTTCATCTTGTTCCTTTTTGATTGCGTCGATTGACTTGCCTTTTTCTGAGTTGATACCCTGTTCATAAAGAACCATTTGAGCGTATTCTTCAGTTAGCTCGTCAAACGCCGCCAACTCCTTATTAGTCTCCTCTAGGTTGGCTTTGTTCTTCTCTAGCTTCTTAACCAAGGTTCTCTCTTGTTCTTTCAACTCATCTTTAGTTCTCATTTCTGTAGCAACAACCTCATCCAAAACATGAAGTTCTTCCATAATCTTTTCTTTTCTTTCTTCTGATGCAGTTATACCTTCTTTTTCTAAACGCTTTATTTCAAGCTTTGCGTCCATAATGTTCTCATTACTTTTAATAACATCCTGATTTATTCTATCTTGATCTTTAGTAGCTTTACGAATATCTGCCGATAGGGATACACGTTTGTCTAGGTTTTTATTATGCCTATCCATTTCCTTAGTGATTGCTTCATATGTTTCAATGGTCAACATATCGCGTTCGATTTTATTTAGTTCTTTTAATTTGTCAGTGTTCTCAGCGTATGCGTTACCTTGTTCTGAAATAGCCGATACCGTTTCTGGGGATTTCTTTACAATTTTATCGTTAATTTCTAAGAACTCGTTCATTTCATCATTAGTAAGTCCAGATTTCTTAAGTAGTGCATCCTGCTCATCTGTTATTTTCTTGATTTCTTCGTCTGACTTCGCATTTTTCAACTTGCCCATCGTATCCATGTAACGTAATACTTCATCCGTGGAAAGCTTATTTTTGTGTTTCAATTCATCAAATCTATTTATTAGTTTGTCTGTTTCATCAATCTCATCTTTGCGCGCACTGATTGAGTCAACTGTATCCTGAAGCGTATCTTTTTGCGCCTTACTAACCGCGTAGATTCCAGCAGCCAAGGCTCCAGCACCAAGAATCGCTAATCCTATTGGTCCAGTTAATACTGTAAAGATACCAGCTAATGCACCAATGGCTGGCGTGGCTGCCGCTGCTCCTGTTGTTACAACCGCAATAGCTCCTGATACTGTACCAAATGCTGTTAATATCGCACCAAGTGCACTAACTAAGGTTCCGCCGATAACTAGCAATGGCCCGATAGCTGCGACTATACCAGCAATTGCAAGAATGACTTTTTGTGTACCCTCATCCATTTCAGCGAACTTCTCAACCCAAGGCGTTATTGCATCAACAACATCCATAAGGAATGGAACCAATATGTCACCAATTGTAATGGCTAAATCCATAATTTTATTCTTAAATATCTCTAGCTTAGAGGCTGTTGTATCATATCGTTGTTGCGCTTCTTCAGCTAATGCTGTATTGTTTTCCCATGCCTCGGATGAAATATCAACTGCTTCACTTAATAACTCTGAAGCTCCTGCCATACGCAACAATGTATCTGTTTCATTAATACCTTTAATTCCTAAATCATCAAGAATGCCGTTTAGGTTTTCGCCCGAATCTCCCGATTTACTTAATCCTTTAACAAATGCATCAAGTGCCTTAATCGGATCCTTCTTAAAGGCATCTGCAAAATCTTTGGAACTCATGCCCGCCGCTTTGGCGAACTTTTTAAGATCCTTGCCACCTTTACCAACTGCGTTCTGAATCTTTTTCATCACCGTTGTCATCGCAGTTCCGCCCGCTTGGCTAGATATTCCAAGTGAAGACATTGAAGCTGCAAGTGCCATAATGTCAGATTCCGACATACCTACCTGTTTACCGATTCCCGCTAACCTTTGCCCCATATCAACAATATCTTTCTCAGTTGTCGCCATATTGTTACCAAGACCAACTACGCTGGATCCCAAACGTGAAAAGTCCTTTTGTGACATACCAATAACGTTGGCGAATTGGGCAAAGGCTGTCGCTGCATCATCAGCTGACATGTTTGTTGATTCGCCCATATCAATCATGGTTCGTGTAAAGTCTAGGATATTGCCCTCTTTAATGCCAAGCTGTCCCGCCGCTTCAGCTACCTCAGCAATATTTGCCGCTGAAGTGGGCAATTCTTTAGCCATGTCACGGATACCTATTTCAAGTATTTTAAAGCCTTCTTCTGAAGTATCGACCGTCTTTTTTACGCCAGCGAATGCTGATTCAAAATCAATACTTGCTTTAATAGCACCTCCACCCAATAAAGCTAATGGTGCTGTTACATTTGTCGATAGCTTTTTCCCAGCATCTTTCATTTTTCCGCCAGCATCTTTTAGTTTGTTGCCAAACTTAGTCATCGCTTCACCAGATTTATACCAAGCGCTATTATGTAATGCTTGCTGTTTTTCAAATGCCTTGAATTCGTCTTTAACCTTGCTTAGTTCTCTGCCAGTTTCTTGGTACTTGGCGATGTTTTCGTTTACTTTTTGTGCCGCCGCTTCTGCCTTGGCCGAGTTTTCGCCATATTGTTCAACCATTTTCGCATGTTCTTTACGGGATGTTTCAACAGCTTTTTCTTGTAACAGATGTCGCTTAGTCAAGCCGTCAATTAGTGTTCCATATTTCTTGGTAGAGGTATCAGCGCGGTCAAATTGTGAAAGATTCGCCCGCATCTCGGTATTAACAGATTTAATTTGTCTAGTTAATCCCGTCATCGACTTATTTACTCCGCTTGAATCCAAATCTACCTTAATAATTAAATTTCCTATTGGTGAACTCATCTATCAACTTCCTCCTTTCAGTAGTTGATAAAAATAAAAAAGCCACTCAATGAGTAGCGTTACTTTCCAAAGGCGCTAAATAATGAACGCCCTATTTCTTCCTTCTCTTCTTCAGTTTCTTTGTTCAATACTTGCATCAAATAAAACAAGTCTGCTTCATAGATTTCATGCATTTTATATCCACTATCCAGCAGATATTTTACTAAGGAATCAAATGATTTCTTTTGTGCTTTCCATGTGTAATCAGTTTCTGTTAGGGCTTCTTCACCCCTGTAAGCTTTGGCTTTGCGTTTCCCTCGTCGCCGCTCATTACTGACGAAAGAATACTAACCATTCGACTGATTAGTTCGCTTGCATCCGTTCCATCAATAAATTCGTCTTTAGTGAACTGCTTTCCGTATAATTCAGATGCAAAATTAGCTAGTTCATCAATAACGCCGCTATCAATGCCTTTGTCGCCCGCCTCTTGCATTTTCACGCCAAGGTCAATGGCTTTCTTTATGAGCGACCCCTTTACGAATATTGGATAGGCATAATCTATGGTAATTAGCTCCTGCTTTTTTTCATCAATTCCTGTTACTAATGTGATTGTTTTATTTGTCATTTCGATTAATCTCCTCTATATCTCTTTTTATCGTTAATGTACTCAGCTGAATTCATTAAAAAAGAGGGCTACAAATAGCCCCCGCACATTACTCTTCTTCTAGTTCTGAGTCAAAGACCCACTGTAGTTTTGAATAGTTTTTGCATGAACTTTTCTTTAACGCCTTCCTCGTCACCTTTTTCAACCTCTGCAAGAATTTGTGTAATATCATCAGATTGACGAGACGAGAACTCTCCCTCGATTTCATCAGAACCAAACTCAATAGAATCCTCTTTTGTTTGTCCTTCTGTGCCAGGTAGTTTGAACATTCCTTTAGTAAGTCCAACCAGTTCAGAATCTCCGTTCGCTTTGTTTTGCTGAAGCGCAACCGCAACATATGGCGCTACAACTTGTGATTTCTGGATAGTAAGTCCGTCTTCTTCTTCAAGACCTAGTAAGTCCTGTTTAACCGATAAAGGCAATGCGTGAAAGCCCATAGTTAATGTTGTAATACCTGTTGATGTAGCCATTTCCGCAACTGAATCGTCACCGTATGCCTTGATGATCTCCTGTTCTGTTTCAATCCCGACAGATTGAGCGAATGGTACGTGAACAGGCTCGCTATATGTAGTCCCGTCCTTGTCATCTGTAATCAATTTTGCATAGTAAAATCCTGAGATACCTACTTTAGATGAGTATTTCGTTGTCATTGTTATTAGTCTCCTTCTAATTTGTATTGTTTTTTGGCATAGAAAAAACGACCTACATAGTTGTAAGTCGCTTCCTATTCATTAATTAAGATTTTGCCGTCATATCTACGCCCGTCTCGTACCATTTCAGTATCGGGATCGTATTCAAATATTGGCGTTGATTGCTTAAAGTTGATACGTTTCATAAGCCGATTGATATTTTGTGCTATGTAAAACGGGCTTTCTTCAGCCCAGCAATCAATTTGAACAGTGTAATCCCAGGCTAGTTGCTTATCGTCTGCGTATTCTGTTGGTGTCATACCTAATACTGTAATACGAACGATTGGACTCTTTGCTTGGAATTCCTCGGGAACGTGATACTGGAATACGTGACTTTTCGGAACTAGCTGTATAAGTTCAATGTCATTCGTAATCAATTGGTAGATTTCAGCGCCGATGTCTCTTGTGTAAAGTTCTTCGCTCATTTGAACACCGCCTGAACTTCAGCTAACATCGCTTTTTCTACGTCCTTAGCCGTGGTCTTAACAGCTTTAGTCATGAACGCTGATGCACCTTGAGAAATCGTTCCGAACTCAATCCAGTGAACTCGATAAGATACCGCTTTAGAGAACCCGACAGCGACATATGACTCGCCTGTACCTGAATCCGTTCTATTATTGGAAATGGATACGCTATCCTTTGCAAATGGCAGTTTTGATCCAAACATACGCGACCAGGGAACTGTTCTTTCTAGTTCTGCCTGGACTACCTTAGCGCCAGCAGTGTTAGCCTTAAGCGTTGCCTTTCGCATATCTGCCTCGGTCTTTGCAAGGCTTTGAATTAGCTCCTCTACGCCCTCGATTTTAACACTCATGGTAGAATCGCCTCCGCCATAACAACGGTAAAGCGACCATCTTGATAATCTGGCATTACACTTTTAACCTTGTGCATAATACCGTTAAATTCAAGTTGCATCTTGTTATCAATCCCAGGGTACTCACGAATAATAACTTTTATTTCATGCTGCGTATTATTCTGTACCGCCGTCTGATAATCCCGCATCCATACCGTATCAATCGCTGCAAAACACTCAAAGAACTTAATTAGTTTCGGTTTTCCTGGCATACCGTTCTCAGATACCGTTTTCATTTCAAAGAAGGCAACTGGATGCTTTAGTTTTGAAAAATCATAGCGCATCATTCATCAGCCTCCATATGAATCTTGGGATCCCCGCGCAATGCTTGAATTGAATGCAAAACACTATAAGGAGCCTCGGAAAGACGAATATCACTGATTGCCAACCTATTTTCATAGAAGAAAGTCGTCAGCATTGTAGCAGCTTTAACAAATTGAATGTTTCCTCGTATGTAGTCCTCGTCAATTTCTGAGGATGTTGATACTGCATCTAATACAGTCTGCGCCGCCCAATCCATGTAAAACTCAATCAAATCATTCTCCAAATCATGATTTAATCTCAAATGTTTCTTAATTAGGTTTATATCTAGCATCAGCTCCCTCTCCTTTCAGGGATAATGAAAGGAGTTGCCAATTAGCAACCCCCTAGTATGTAGTTATTCAGCTGGAACAGCTGGCTCCTCAGGCTTGAAATAAACAACAACAGCCGCATCTTTATCAGCAATACGAACGTCTTGGCGAACAGAAGCCATGATACCAGTACCAAATGCCATATAATCAGTCCATTGAGCTTGATATTCGCTACGCTCGAACAATGTAATTGCAGATTTCAAGTCACCAACAATGATTGGATGTCTGCCTGCTTTTGATTTCAGTAATTGGTCGCTTACAACATCAATCGGAGTACCGAACAATTGTTTCCCAGATGGAGCTGTAATTGAATTCTGTAGAAGGTAGTTACCCGCACCGTCTTTCAATTTGTCTAGCTCGTTATAAGCAGATTGGTTCATTAGAGCAACTTTGTTCGTATAATTCGGGGATACCTGAAGATTAAGCACGTCTTTGATTTCATCAAGATTGCCCGCGTTCACATTCTTAAATTTAACGTTCCCGCCACCTTCGCCTTGTGTACCGCTCTCAATCGCATTAACAATTGCCTTGTTACGTGTAGCAGCAATCAGTTTTCCGATATACTCACTCAACTCAGCAAATACGTTTACTTTTGCATCTTCAACCAACTCCTGAGATACACGGAAAAAACCTCTGTGAGTTTTGATCTCGTAGCGTAATTCAAAATAAGGACTAACTGCTAGTTTTGGATTATCTTCTAACTCTTCAACTGTTGGCAATCCTTCAAATGAGCCAGCACGAATAACTGGATACTTACCAGAACCGTTAGCAACTTTTTTCACGTTTACATATTTGTCTAGGTTAAATTCCGCTGCTTGAATCTTATAAATCTCGTTAACTACTTCATCTGGAACTACAACAAATCCAGAATCTGTTTTAAGGTTGTCACCGTCAATTGCACGTGTTTCGATAAATTTTTCAAACGCCTTACGTTCCTCGCTTACTTCTTCGCCTGTAATAATACGTGTTTCTTCCATGTCTGCATCTTCCTTTTCTTTGTCAGTTTTTTCTTCCTCGTCTTCGTCTTTTTCAGCTTCAGCCGCTTCTAACTCAGCAACCTTTGTAACTAATCCATCAATTGCTGCTTTGATTTCGTCTAGCTCGTCCTTTAGCGCTCTTGCACCTTCCAGGTCGTCTTTTTCAAGAGCGGCCTCTGCTTCTTCGCGCTTTTCAGCGAATAAAGAACGCTTTTCTTCCAGCTCAATCTTTTTTGCTAATAAGTCCATTTTCTTTAGTCTCCTTTTGCTGTTTTTTTGCAATAAAAAAATGACCTACGGTTATCCGTAAATCATCTTGAGTAATGCTAATTCAATTTGTAATTTCTCAATGTCCTGAGTACGCTGTTCTGCTTGGTCTATCGCGCCTTTATGCCCCTCGATACTTCTTAAGGCGATAGCAACATCCGTATCCCTGTATGCGGGCGTAGATGTCAACGTAATATCAGTTAGTTTTCTAAAAGATGTCAGCGTGCGCTTATAAATAGACCTTTCTTCGTCAAACTGAACATCATCGCCACCTTCATTCAACAGAAAGCCGAACGAGCATTGACTAATGTTTCCGACCTTGATGTTCTCGTATAAATCTCTTGCATATGTAGTATTAGGCAATTCACATCTGAATTTCAATCCAATATCATCTACTTCGAGCTTTAAGGTTTCACCGCCGACCCGTCCTAGAATTTTTGATGTATCATGGTCGATTAACGCCATACATTCGGATGTGTCAGCGCCTTCCATTGCTCGCTTGTCGATAGATTCGATAAAACCGCCTAAATCTTGGCTCCAAGTGCCGAACTTGAGGGCGTAACCCTCTATTCTCATGTCGAACTCTTTATCTGTTCGTAGTTCAACAGAATTAATATGTCGAATCTCTTTCGTCATCATAGATCACCTCCTTTAGAGGCTTTTGAGGCTCGCGCCATCTGGTACTCTTCAATCTGATCAGTGGTAGTAAAATTTAATGAAACAAAATGCTTATCAAACATTTCATCATCTTTCTTTGCTTTGCCGAACTCTTCCCTAGCTTCATTTAAGCTAATGATTCCTGAATCTAGTTTTGATTTAACATTTTTAACCTTAGTTTCTGAGTCAATCATGTTGTAACTATCCGTATCGAATTGATATTCAACGCGCTCAAGCTCGTCCTCATCAATTAACTTGAATGAAATTTCACTGATAATGGATTCCAGATAACTTGTTAACGTATTGATGAGATAGTCCATTGACATGGCTTCTGTATTCATATTTGCTGTTTCCAAGCCGAACCGATGGCGAGGGATGCCAAATACTTTTGCAACCTGTACGGAACTGTGATTAGACGTATTAATTAGCTTTAGAACCTCTGTATCAATTTCAATCGGGCTGTAATCCATCGTTTCATCTAATACAAGTGTTTTGTGCGCCTGATCTGAACCAGCATTTGCTTTCTGCCATTCCTCGCGCAGCTTTTCCCGCGCTTCTTTGGATAGAGTAGCGCCTTTTACTGTGAGGATGCCGCCGTTCTGCGTTCCATTCTTAAAGAAGTTATTAAGAAAGCGTTTAGAATCCCGTTGTGTACTGATGTCTTCCTTTAATGCTGTTAATGGACTAATACCTTTGATGCCATCCATAGAAAAGAACTTGAAATGTAATACATCGCCCGCCGTCACTTTTCTAAACTTGTTATCTTTTACGCGGATACTATAAATCAGCTGAAGACCAATTTGTTCATACTTAACATCACTGTTCTTAACGTGATAAAGTGCTTTAATATCGCCGTTCTTATTTCGTACAACTTCAACAAAGGACTCGCCATTTAGTAAGGCATTGGCAACCAGAATGAACTTGAGTTGATAGCCACTATAGAAAGGATTCGGTCGAATGTTGAATAACTTTGTTAGCTTATCTTTTGGATCACGTGCGCCACTAAAATGTCGCTGAATATGAAGACTTGCAATATCAGATGCAATCATTTGAACAGCCGACCAAATATCGCCATTCTCCAAACTAGATGCGTTTGTGTATGTAGCACCTAATCCTGTAAAGCCAGGTAACATCATGACTAACGCCTCTTGCTCATCTTGTGTAAAGCTACGCGTTTCCCGCTTAATGAATAAACCCATATGCTTGTTTTCACCTCCTTAATTTGCCTGTTTCTGCTCATTACTTAGGATTAAGGCAACGATGATTAGCGCTGCACCTACTGCAAAGAATCCTGCAATTGTAGAAAACAAGAACACTGCAAAGACAATGAATCCTAGACCGCACATAAATAAAATGCCGCTTAAATTTGCCAATAAAAATAGACCCATCAATTTCGCCAGGTCTGTTAGTACATTGATATTCACTTTTCCACCTCTTTAATTTAGAATCCAAAATCTTCACTAAGGATATATTTTTCAACATTAATCGTATTGTCAAACTCGTAGTACATCGCTTGAGTGAACGCTGTAATTATGGCGATGATCGGATCTATCTTTTCCCTGTTCTTTTTCTTGTCCAGCAAAATATTCGCGTTGTTGTCATAGCGAACAATTGCGTTGTTAATAGCAATATTAATGTTGGGATTATTGTTATGGATGATGTCCTGTTCGTATACTTCAAGCCTGAACCGCTTCAACGGCTCCGACATGCTTTTATAGTTCTGAGGAACTTCAATAAATGGTAGCTGCATATCTCCGTGTTTCTTTTCAAACTCTGCCAAGAATAGATCAGCTCCCCAATCATCGTACATAACTCCCTTTACATTTAGATTATTTTCTTCGATAGTCGTTACAAGATGCTTGATAATCTGGCTATAGTTAATAATTCCGCTCTGTAAGTTCGTAATAGTTGCGAATCTTTCTTTTTCAAGTAATTCATAATCTATCTTGTCCCGCTGTATTTTCTTCTCTAGCCCGCCTTTAGTAGCGACGAATACATGAGCATCTACGAATAGCTTTTTGTCCTCCGTTGGAAAAATAAATCCTAATGCTGCCAGATCGTCTACTCGCGCCAAGTCAATTCCTATGTAAACGTCACGCCCTCGAATATCAAACTTTTCATCAACCGCACAAGCTTCCCAATCAGATGCTTTAATGTAACTGTCTTCGCTCGCGGATTGCCATAGATTAAAGTTCTTAACGAGCGTGTCGTGGATTTCGTTCTTCGCAATTGCCTCTGTTAGTTTATCGGTCAAGTTTTCTATCATAATCTCGCGTAGGCTTTCAATTTCAAGAAGAGGATTCGATTTAATCCACATATCTATATCGTGAACTTCTTTCTCGTCATCCTGTTCCGCTACAAATGTAAAGTAAGTATCATTGTCTTCTTCACCGTTCAATATCTTTTGAATGTAACCATATTCCTGATACATCGGCCCATTAAGATTGAAGCCAGCTGTAGAAATAATTACTGTTAATTTATTTGGTTGTTGAATCGCTCCAGATTCCAATATCTCCATCATCGAGTTATCATTCGATGCCGCATACTCATCTAAGATGCCGAGCGTTGAGTTCAACCCGTCAAGACTAGATGTGTCTTTACTAAGCGCTTTTAAGATTGAATATGATGGAATGTGATTCAATTCAGTACGAACTTTTCGCACCGACTGCCTAACTGCTTTCGATTGACTCATTAATTTATCCATCTGTTGAACGACCATGTTGTAAACGATTGATGCCTGTTGTCTATTTGTTGCCGTACAATAAATCTGTCTGTTATACGCGGGATACTTACCGCCCAATAATTCATAAATTGCGATTCCACTTATAAGAGCAGATTTCCCGTTCTTTCTTGCCATACTTATGTATGCTTTCTTATATCGTCTACGTTCTCCGCTTTCATGCAGCCAACCAAATAATGAACCGACTATGAATTTTTGAAAGCTGGCTAATCGTAACGGTTCGCCCGTGGATATGTCGGGCAACAATTCTATAAATTGGATGGCTCTATTTGCCTCAGCAAAATCCCATATGTAACCGTCTAATCCTTTTATTTCTTCTAGGTGCTTCTTTGCTTGTAATGTGACCAAATTAGATGCGAGTATTTTTCCCGCCGCCACATCCTCCGCGTACCTAGTCGCGTAATCAATCAACTCCTCACCCCAATTTCATGCAATAAAAAAAGCGTCCATAAGTGGACACCTAATTGTTCTATGTAATTAACCTTTCAATAGCTTCATAATTGGATCCTCAAGTTCTTTTTCAGTAGGAACTACTATCTGGAGACGTGAATTAACTGTTAATCCAAGCTGACCGCATACCGCCCTGAGTTCACCCTGTACTTTTAAGTAAGCATTAAAGGATGGATTCAAACGCCTAGATGTTTCATTTCCGTCTTCGTCCTTCTCAATAAGTATCTGACCATTCTTTTGCAAGTCCAGATTCAATTGCCGCATATGTGCATACAATTGGCAATACGATGCAAGCATTGTTAAATCCAAACTGGCGATAGGCAACTGCTTAATAAGCGGATTGATACGCCGCCATTCATTCTTTGCTAAATAGGAAAGCCAATGCGGGGGATCTTCCTGAACCTTCTCAAAATCATCAAGCATTGCTTCCTCGGCTTGTCTTCTTGCTATTTCTTCCTTCGATATTTTCAGCTTACTTGCTACTTCTGGTGTCGTTATTTTCCGTTTTTTACTCATTCTTTTCCACCTGCTTCTTAATATGAATCAATTAGCTACGATTCGCCGCTAGGCGTTGATGCTACAACGATAAGCCTATATGTAGTGTAATTACTTTGTATATGTTCTATATCTAGTGTCGGAAAGTTGTGTGAACCGCAATATTTGCACAGAAAGTTTCGCACCGTCCTTACAAACGTGATACCTATAGGGTTCTTGGACATGGGGGATATGTTTGTACTTTTCTATTTTCGACTAAATTTGATTTTCATCTTTTCGTATTTGTGATTTTTTTATGTTTTCTACTTTCCTAATTTCGTTACAATGCAAGAGAGAAGTTCTAGTTTCATCTGTTTTCATTGTTAGGTAGAACCTCTCTGCTGAACTGTATATAATGAGTTCCTTCTATTATATAAGTTACATTTCTTTATCAAGAAAGATGGTGCTATTCTTATTTATTGTGAATTTGTATTCGTTGCATTTAGAGGATTCTGCTATTATCTTTCCATCAGCATATAGTATGCTAGTTTCAATACAGTATGGTTCAATGAGGTTTATCGCCGCCAAGCTTTGCATACTTCTACTGGCTTCTTCATATGTCATCGTTGTTTCTCGGGCTAGTTTTTCTACTTGCATTGCGTAGTAGGTTAACCCTCTGCTCATCTTACTGAAAGCGCTTGACATTTCATTCATCATCTTGCACCGCCTTATTCTCTTTTGCTGTTTTCCTGTTATGACAAGGATGACATAAGGATTGGATATTATAAATGTCTAGTCGCCGCGACCAGTCTACTTTAGTAGGAATGATATGATCTCCAATTGTTGCTTCTATGTATAAGCTATCTTTCAAACATGATTGGCAGAGGAACGAATCCCTTAATAATGCTTGGTAACGTACTGCCCGCCATTCCTTCGTGTCATAGAATCTTATGTATTCTTTGTCCGTCTCGTTTCTGAATCGGTTATATAATTGACCAGTAATATTCTTATGTATTTTGCAATAGCCACCGTCTGTATCGTAGTCAATTAAGGTTCTACATCTTTGTTGGTTACATTTCTTAAGTGGCTTCATTTCAATTCAACTAGTAGTTTTGTTATATTGTCACTCTTGATAATGCCATTGATTAAAATAGGTAGTTTTAAAAGAGTGACCACCGCCGCGACCATTATGTAATTAATTGTTATTCCTGCTATGAATGAGAGTAAGAATAATATGAACGATACAAACCCGAATAGTATTAATGTGCTTATGTTCCATGAGATAAAGATAATGATTAAAGCTGTCAGTTTATGCACGCCGCCACTCCTTCCTATTTAAATCGTAATAGCATAATTAGAAAACAAGTAATACCTAGAAATGATATGATGCCGATAATTCCCATTAGCATTAAGCCGATTGTAATTAATGTATTTCCGACTGCCACCATTACAAATTCCCTCTGTATTCGATTCGTTCGTGTCCAAATAGATTTCTGTTCAAATGATCGTATTCTTCTATTAGGCTGTCTAGCTTCTCATTTAATATTGCGTTGTCTGTTCTTAATAAATCAATGAGCCGCATGACCTCCTCGTTGTTTGTACAATTGCACATTCTTTTCACTTCCCTATATTATTTGTGAACATAAAAAAAGACGGCTAGAGAGATTAGCCGCCCTGGTCTTGCTATTCAGTTTTGAGTAAAACAGATATTGGATCGCCTCCTGCGCTAACTTACACGCTATTATTTAGAAGCTACTTATATAATTGTGTTTCCTGCTGCCTAATTTTAGGGAGTAATAAATCGCCGACAACCTTCTCAACTGTTTCTGTAGCATAGTCGCCAAAGATTATTTTTCCTTTGTTATAATAAACCCCTGTTGAAACGTCTTCTTTTTGCCATTCGTCATGCCAGAGTACGTCAAATGTTCTGATGTCGCCTCTTAATCTGTTAGGCGATTCTACTATTGCTAGTACAGTCATTGATTCCCGCCCCCATTTTGTTTATGTGTATACAAAGGGCGATTTCTCGCCCCGCTTATATATGAAAGGTCGTCTCTGTTTGTCCCTTGCCTTGTTATATACCGCAATCGACAAATATATACATTAAATCTCAAATTCTTTTATTCTATGTATTTCAAGTTTGTTGTTGTCGCATTCCCCAAATCTGGGTTCAGCCTGTAATGTTTAGTTTCGCAGCCATATCCTCGCCCGCCAGTTTCTTCGCAATCCAAACCGCACCCTTAGGCGTTGCAAGTGTTACCTGATCCGTCTTGTTGCTGTTCGGTCTTACTACCGTTCGCACTTTGAAATAGCCTCGGTCGATATATGTTTGATAAGGAATGTTTTTGTTTGCCGCGCCACTTTGCAGAATACCAAGTTCACGTAGTTCCTTAAAGATGATGATTGGCCCGATTCCAATATGCTTGGCGAGTGTTCCAAGTTTGATCAAGTCATTCGTATTCATAAGCTGATTGAACGCCTGGACTTTTGGCTTGTCCTCTTGGATAGTTGCCGTTAGTTGCAAAATCATCTTCTGCTGTATATCCATTGCCCGCTTAACAATCATTTCTGGGCTGTTCCACATCTTTTCAATATGCAAGAAATACTGTCGGGCTTGCTTCCCTTTTTCCGTTCGCTGAATCATTGAAATTTCCTTAGCCATATCCAGTTTCATTTCGTGGTCGATTCGTTCATAAGTACGTACTCTTTTTTGAGCGTCTACCTTTTTACTTAATTTTCCGTAATCGACACCTTCAGTAAATCCATATTCAGTCATGCGTGGGAACCAATCATGATATGCAGTTTTAACCTCCAAGAATTCATGTAGGTCTCGACCGCTTACCGTTATTTCCCCGTTCTCGTTGTTTGTTGTTTTGATGAGTTCATTCATAATAATCATCTCTTTCTAAATTTGATAGTGCATAAGATTTTATACACTTCAACCAAGCATCATCCTATAGTAAATAGTTGGGCTATGGCGCGAACCATAACCCGTACACTATCAAATTAGGAGGTGGATGATGACCTCGTTGAAACGTATAAAAGTGGCGATAAATGGCCGCCATTACTGACTTCTTCTATTGCTCAGTGCTAACATAACCACTTCAGAACCCCATGTCAAGACTATTTCAAAATTTCTTTTATTTTTTTACCAAGCCTCTCACCCTGGTTGTCTTCGCTGTCTTTCATGCCTATTTATTTGGAGGAATAAATGCATGGCTTTATTTCACATATACTTTGGAGGAGTATGAAAGTGAATGTCAGTGTCTCGTTCAAACCTATAACAGCATTGCTTTTAAAAGCAGACTGTTTTGTTCGCCACTACTTATATATCCAGATTCATACAATGCCAATTCGCATTATTTTGGACTTTTGGCTCTTTTCTGTCGATAAATCAGCTAAATAGTGAAGAAATGTTGTTGTATTCGTCTTCTTTAGCGTTCTTGATGAGGGATTCGTGCATGTCGTGAATAGAAGCCGCCACCAGTTTCTCGTATGTTTGAAAGGCTCTTAACGTACCCATAACGAATTTATCCTTTTCCTTCTTAGTAAATAGTGCCTCGTTGTTTCCATATACAAGCGCATTAAGAACTTTGCGGAACAGTTCATGTTCATTCTGTTTAATGTGATCAGTGAGTACATCGAGGATAGTAAAATTGTAGTCTGCTTTATTTTTCTGAAGTTGATTGTAATTGATGTTGCCGTCTGTACCTGCCTTGTTTCGTTTTAAGTAGTCAACAACATAGCCAAAGTAAT
Source organism: Sporosarcina sp. Y1009 (assembly GCF_057669865.1). Taxonomy (NCBI): domain Bacteria; kingdom Bacillati; phylum Bacillota; class Bacilli; order Caryophanales; family Caryophanaceae; genus Sporosarcina; species Sporosarcina sp. Y1009. The sequence goes on from NZ_JBYHFO010000004.1 coordinate 92,890, forward strand.
CGAATGATTCTTTTGTATCAAATTGTATAATCGTCTCGTATTCTTCTTTGAATGATTGAATCTTTTCATATGTATGGGCATTGTCATTGGCGATGATTTCAAAGGTTTTAAATGTCATGTAAGCTATCTTAATGCGATTGGTTGCCGCCGCCAGTGTTTGACTCACATTTTGCTGTGAAACATTGAGTCGTGTCGCTACTTCGTCTTGTGTGTAGCTTTGACTGAATAGGTAGGTTTCGTATTGCTTTGCTGTAAGAAGTGTTTCCAAGCCGCCCGTAGCTTCAAGGAATGCGCCGTATGTATCGCTGTATTCTATTTCCTGCCATTCTTTATAGGCAGCATCATCATAGTGGGAATTGCTTTCGTCTTCTATATAGGAATGTTCTTCACGGATGACTTCGTTGTTGAATAGTCGTTCTTTCTCAAGCATGTTCTTGATATGTCCATCGAGGCGTTTACTTATCCATGCAATCAATTGGTTGTAATCATAGGATGTATCAGCTTGATAGAGGATTCCGCCGCCATTATCACCGACTAGGCATGACAGGAACCAACTTTCCAAGTCCAATGCATCAACAAGGTAGTATTTCGACTTAGCTTCAGTAAAGAGTTGATTGAGCTTGGCATCCGTAAACGATAGGCGGGTAACGTAGTCAGTTCCACCGTCTTCGTTGATTTCTTTTATTTGCTCATATGTAATTAGTTCATGCAGAACATCATTTCCCTTTTGAAACTCTTCTATATAATGAAGTAAAGTTGTCATTCGTCATCATCCTTTTTCTTAGAATCGAGCAACATCTTGAAAAGTTGATCTAGTAAATTCTCATCAGCTTGAAAGAAATGTTTAACAGCATTCTCGAATTGTTCAGCAGCATCCGCTTCCATTGCGATTAAATCCTTTTCAACATCCCTGAAGCCATCAATGAGCGGTCTAACCACTTCCTCGTCGTATTTCTCGACTGTCATGATACCGTTATCATTGAAGCGTTGTCCGATGCGGTAAACACGTTGGTCCAGCGCGTACAAGATTTCCATCAATTCAAGCTGCGTATCTGATACGACAGAGTTGTCGTCATTCATCGGAAAGCCGTTACTAGCTTCATAGAGCATGATTTCAACATCCTCAATATCTTCTTCCAACTCAACAAAGAATGGATGTAGTACTTCACGAAAGAACTCTTCCTCGTCCATAACCCCATCGGCGACCACTTTTTCATGCATCCCCCTCAACTTTCGGTGTAGATCCATCTGCAAATCAAAGAACTCTGTATATTTTAATTGCATCGTATGGCTTAATTCAGTTTTCTTCATTTTTATATTCCCCCTTAATATCTGTATAGAAATCAACGTATTGCATTATTTCCTGATATTGTTTTTCAATCAGCATGTTCTTGGTGCGGGCAATTGCCAGGTCGAACTCCAAGCTTTCATTTTCAATCATTGCTCTCTGGTAATCGGCTAATAGTTCGCCATATGCCAAGCGCCATAGGTATTCGTCTTCATAATCCATCATAATTATTGACCCCTTTTATTTGGTGTGATAAAGTATATATGGGATAGTATATCTACAAATAAATATATTGAATAAAAAATAATGAGAAGGTGCTACCTCCCCTTGCTGTGTCTTTGTTCATGACTAACTTAACCATTAGGGCTATCGGTGTCAAGCGTTATTTTCAGAATAGTTTCCAAGTAGTTCCCTGCTACCTGGAATGTATTAGATATTTTCGATGATGCGGTTCATTTCTTCAATTTGTTCCGCAGTCATTGGCGAGTAATTAGCTTCTTCTTGCAACTTAAGCTCTTTCAATTGTTTTTTGATTTCTCGCTGCTCCTCGACCGATGGAGCCGCTGCTTTTCTCAACTCGACTAGTTGCTCCTGTTCGCGGTCTTTGCGTGCCTTAACAGCCCTGTAGTGTTCCTGACGGCTTGCTAGTTCATCGCGAATCGCTTTCATATCTTTAGTTTGTCGGAATGTTGATTGTACGTAGTTAATATCTGCAATCATATTGTCTGTAACCATTGTTTTTTTTGCCACCCTATAGTAATCGACTCCAAGCATCTGCGCCATTTCAAACTGATATAGTTTCCGCATATCTGCCTCAAATATGACTAGAGGCAACTCCTTAGCTGTTGGATCAATCTCTGCGTATAAAGCCCTCTTTTCTTGAAAGAAGTTTATCCAGATTGCGCGTGCCTTTACATCGTAGTCAACTGCTCGCTCTCCTTCAATCCATTCACCATCAATCTGTACTCTGTGTGTTTTAGGTGCTTGTGTGCCGCCTGATGCGATGTATTCGTGGTCGAGTAAAAACTTTTTGATACGTCTACATACCGTCTTAACCGCCTCATATTCAACCCCATACCTTTCAGCCAGCTCCTTGTATACTTCTGTACTGAATTGAACGACAACGCCATCTTTCCCATTCCGCAAAGACTTGCTTTCAATCAAATGGTTAATGTATGCAATGCCGACCTCTGAGTATTGCATTGGCGACAATATCAGCATTCTCCAGAATCCAGCGGGAATACTGAATTCATATGTTGATTTTTGACCTCTTCCAGCTGTAATGATGTCACGCATTCCCAAATTCTCTAGCTTGTCCAGTCGTGCCTGTTGTGTTTGCTTGAGTGCGTGATTATGACTCCATCCAGTAAAGTTGCAATATTCTTCGTGATTCAATGTAACTTTTTCCATCATAACTACCTCCATTTGTATATGATTAATTGCGCCATCAACTGCCTCACATTCAATCTTCGAGTACAACATAACCAGTTCAATATTCAGAGTCAAGCATTACTTTAACTTTTCTGCGTATAAGTGTATGAATAGTAGCCTTTGGATGCTCAAGAGTTCAAATCCCCCTCGATATGACCCTTTATATATAACAGGCAGAGAATATCTGTGGTTTCTACTACTAAGGGTCAAACTGAGGGGGATATTGCGCCGCCGACTATTCTACCTCTTATGAATGCAAAGTTAGCGATTCCATCCAATAACACTATTAGAGATACAAGGTTCATAATAGAGGGATTGAATGGACATCGTAGCCCCAGACTTTCTATAGACGAACAACTGGATGCCCATTCACGCCCCATCTACTTCCTGTGGCGCTCGATAACCCTGTAATGATATGCAAGTATCTCTTCTTTGAACACGTAGTATAGAAGCGCCGTAGCAACAAATAGGACTATCCAACCGCCAATGCTCCCCAACCCACTTATTAATACGAGTATGAACGCTGCGAACATGAGTAGAAGTAATATAGATGCGATGATTTCCATAAAGACACCTCCTGGATGAGTGATTTCTTTTAAGTACAAGAGTAACTTAACCACTTAATCCCCAGGAGTCAAGGTCTTTTCAGAAGATTCTGCTTAAGAAGTGATAGATGCCTGATATGTTCCAAGTGTATCTATCAACTCAACGATGGCATCTACTTCTTCCTGAACAGATTCAACGCCATTCAGGAGAAAGTAAAGACCCTGCAATTGCCAAATAAATCTATTGTAATCTGGATGATTCATCGTACCCTCAAACGCGATACTTCTCTTTATTACTTGAATGGTATTTTCAACATTTAGCCGTAAATCAATCATATTCTCGCTTCCTTTCTATAAGAACACATATTCGATGATACTGTCATGCCATCGTAAAGGTAGATTGCACAAGGCTTTGTAAACGGGTTGCTTATTACATGCATCATATTGACATAAGCCTCACAACCTTTTTCATCAATTGTTTTTGATTGCTTCGTTACATTCGGAATCGCAATCAGAATCAAAATGGATATAATCGCTAATACGATTAGCATTTCGATAAGCGTAAAACCTGACTCATCATTATTTTTTTTCATCTTTAATGCCTCCTTTAAATTTTATCAATCATTCCATACATTGGTAGGAGCAATGCGATATAAGCAGCTAATATACAAACTGCGATCAGACTAAATAAAATTGGTTGTAGAATAGCGAGTCCTTTTGACAATAAGTGATTGATTTGATTCTCTAAATACTCGCTGTATATGATCAGCTCTTTCGGTAAATGACCACTATTTGTACCGTGTTCCACAAATGATGTAAATTGTTTAGTTAAACCATCTGTAAGCATTACCGCTTTTTCAAATGGCTCACCGTAAATGACATTATTCTTAATCTCACTCGAAATTTCGCTGAGTACAGGATCTAAATTTTGATTGATTAAGACATCAAGTGAATCTTGCATTGATAATCCGGATTCCAATAAACTACCAAGCTCGCTGGCAAACAATCTAGTTTTCCACATCGTAAAGAATGTCCCAAGTAATGGAAGGGAAATTAAAAACTTTATTTTGTTCGGTGGAGATAGATTCTTATAAAATTGGTGACAGCAAGCGATTATGCAAATAACCAAAATCAACATTATTAAAATAACATCTGGTGTTTTTGCAACAAGCGTAGGTAAAGTCTGAACAAAACCACCATCATTATTGGATTTCGATGCGGACATTAATTCAATGTTCGGTAAAAAGAACTTTCGGAAACCCAATAATAGAATCGAGATGAAGATAAATAAACCTGCAGGATATGCAAGAAGAGCCTTTAACTTCTTTTTAGCTTCCTCCATTTTTTCTAATCTCTTTGCCATACTCGCTAATGTGTCTGCGAGTCGACCGTCTCGTTCAGCAATAACAACCGGAAGTAAAATACTTGATGTAAATTCTAAACGGCTTAAAATATGAGTTACAGTTTCACCATCACGAAAATCAGACTCAATACTTTCCAGTAAAACTTGGTAGTCGTCTGAATGATGTGGAAGCAAAAGATTCACACTGTCATAAAATGTATAACCTTCTTTTAAAAGGATGGCTAAACGCGCTAAAAATTCGGGCCGATTTTTCAGTTTTATCTTTTTCTTAATTTCGTATTTCGTTTTCACCATATATTTGTTGCGGAAGACTATATTTATTTACAACTGATGTAATTCTTGTCTCAGAAGGAAAAACAATCCGCTCTCCCTTCATAATAGTGTCAGTCATTTCATCGAGCATCTGCCCATCAACAATTTCAAATACGACACCTCGTTTGCCGTTCTGCTGTCGAATTAGTCGCTGTGCTGAAATACAAATGACTGTTTGCCGTAACTCTTCAGCTGAAACACCAAAATCCATCATCCGATAGAAACAACCTGCTGGATCTTTAGAGTGGACAGTTGAGAATACTAAATGTCCTGTTAGGGCTGCTTGTACTGCGATTTTTGCAGTTTCACTATCTCTGATTTCGCCAATCATTATGACATCTGGAGAATGTCGTAAAATAGCTTTTAAGCCCGATGAATAAGTCATGCCTGATTGTTCATTAACTTGAATTTGTAGTAGATGTGAATGATTGTTTTCCACCGGATCTTCCAGTGTAATCACATGCCTATCCAGTACGTTGACAATAAGGATAGTTATAATGACAAGTCTACGCATTTAAATTTCCGATGGAGATTAGGTATTGTATCTTCGAGATCTATCATATTATAGAAGGAACACAAAAAAGAGTGGCGAATCCTCATACGGATAAGCCACTCTTTTCTATATTTCAAACTTATTCAGATACTCCGCCATAATTTCTTCAGTACGCTCTTTTAATTGACCACTTGAAAACTTCTTGAATTCTTCATGCGCCCCACTTATAAATGTGAATTCTGTATACTCTTTATTACTATTACGCTTGACCAGCTGCATGTTGTTTCTTTTTAAATAGATATTAGATTTTTTAAATTCTGATCGTGCACTTTTAATAGCTTGGTTAATCATATTTGTATATGGCCGTTTAAATTTAAGTTGAGTATCTTCTATTAATGATAAATCTTTTTCAAGAATTATTATTAACATAGGTAAATAAAGCGCATTATAAAAATGTGGTAAAGCTTCTTTTGTAATCAACTACATCACCCTTTTTTAATCCTAATTCTTCGTTTTATTGACATTGACGCAAAGGATTTCCTATCGCACGTTGCACAATATGTATTTGCCGTTACGTACCCTTTATGACTGTATTTATGAATCGGTGTGACCATGCTTTTGAAAATTAAATATTCGTTGCAGTCGGCACAGGTAGTTTCTTCAACACTTTTTTTAACACTTTCTTCTTCAGCTATCAATTCTAACATTGTTATCCCCCTCTTTCAAAGTGAGTAATTCGACACAGGTTCCATATACCCTTTATTTTTCGACAATTAAATATATTCACCATTCCAACCAGTTCTCAACTTTATAATTTGATTTACGATAAATTTGAGCGGTGGTATCTTTGGCTGCAGCATATAAAACCGCAAATAGATTACGAACCTTACCCCGTTTATAAGCATTGATTACAGACAGCACAGCATCGGTAAACAAGCCTTCATGCGACTCAAACACGATTGACTTATCAATGACAGCCTTACCACGTAATAGCGTGCCGTACGCTTCATATAGGTCATCGAGATTGAAGTATGGAGATAGTAAGTCATAAATGTATGTAGGCATCTTATCGCGTAATCCACGCTTAATATCTGCTGTCACTTCTGGTAAATCCTTGACCACTTCTTTTTTATCCGAAAAATCTATGTTACTAGTATCGTTAGTATTACTTGAATTTAATTGAGTATTAGTAAGAGCTTCTTTGTCGGGACATTCCGTTGGGACATTGTTGTTTTCAATGGGTTTAACAGGCATCAATACAATAGCATCTGCCGAACGTCTTTTGTCTCCATTGTGACGTTTTAACTCATACTGCTTAATGATACCTAAATCCTCCAATTGCTTACACGCTCTTGTAACCGTCTTTCTACTGATACCTAACTCATCGGCAATCTTTGATTTACTACGATAAGAAACCCCAGGATACTTACACGAATAACGGTGCAACACGTCCAGCACTTCTTTTGTAGATGGAGTTAATTGATCAGCATAAAGTTCGCGTACTTGTATCGTATTTTTGTTAAGTTCGTCTATATGAGCGAACGGCTGTAATGATGTATAAGTATCAACTGTATTTAATAGTGTGGACATGTTGTCACCTCGCTTTCAAATTTTATTTGTACTGTGACATTAAGGTAAGTTTATTTTTGCATAATGAGTAATAGCTGTTTCTCCATTAATGTCAGTTCTATCCGGGAGATACCACTCTGCTTTTTCATCACCAATACCTGGGTAAAAATTTAATGATGCAACTTCAACATTCTTACCGTCAGTAACTAAATACTCTTTATTGTGTTCTGATGGTTCTCGTTCATCTAGATTAATCCAATCAATCATTATGATTCACCTCGCTTTCATTCCCGGTTGATTATTTATATTTGAGAATTCCGTTTTATAAAATTGTTTAATTTCGTCAAATACCCTTTTGCTTCACGAGTCGTCATTCCAAACAAATCTTCTTCATAACCACCATCAAGATTGATCTCAATTGAGACGATTTCATCTTTCACGTTTTCTATTAGGCCATCCACAGTTTTTACACCATCAAAATAAACTCCCATGAAACCTTTCGACGACTTGCATTTTGTTTCTAATTCCACAATTAATTTTTCAACTGTCATTTCAATGCCATCTCCCATTATGATTTGATTTACTGCAGCCACTTCCAAATCCGTTAACAATTTGTGGTACAACATGACTCGTGCTAATCGGCGCGTATATTTATGTGCGTCTGTAATCTTGTCCAGCTGTTTTGATTTGTGGGCAATGTACTTTTTGCGTTTATCTAACATCGTAACCCCTCCCTTCACTCATAATTCATTCGTTAAATACATATTAAATGATTATAATGTATAAAGCAACTAATTTATGATTTTAATTCATATTTAATTCAAAAGTGTGCTATTATATAATTACAAACAATAATAAATGAGGTGAGGACATGGAAATCACAAAGAAGGTTAGACGCTTATTATTGGAGTCAGATATGAATGCAACCCAATTAGCAGAAAAAATCGAAACTACTCAATCCAACTTCTCTCGTAAAATGAAGAATGAATCTTATTCGGTGGCCGATCTAGTTAAAATTGCAGATGCTACAGGGGTTGAATTGGAAGTCAATTTTATAATGGAAGATGGAACGAAGATTTAAAAAAAAGGAGGATGACATATATTGTGGACAGTAGAAATCTCATCAGGTTTTTCCAAGGCTTTATCCATGAAAAACTCAAAGCATTTTACAGTACTGGTTGAAAGTGATTTTTCAGAACACGAACATTTTTATTTCTCATCACCTTACCTTGAAACCCTAGGTGTTAAAGATTCTAACCTTGCCTTTTTTCGAGCCAAAGCAATGATAAGAATATTAAATGGTATCCTTCAATTAAATAATCAACCAGTTGTTACATTTAGAACACACCGTATTCTCTATACACCAAACAATAAAAACCCGTCTAGTCACAACATTTACTTTGATCCACAGTTGGAATACGAAGCGTTACAAAAACCTTTTGAAACCGGCGCCCATAAACCTGATAGTTTTAAATACATCCCACGTGAATTCGATGACAAAGATTATGTAGTAGATCTATTTGATTTAGCCTATAAAGAAGAATTAGTAAAGGAAGTTCTCGTTTTATTTTCTCTAATCAAAACAGAACCCTTATATTTATTGTTCAACACCCTAAAAGTTGTTGAAACAATAGCGTTTGACTTTGACTTGAATACAGGGAAAAAAGAGGATAAGAAAACGAAAAAAGAGATTTCTGAAGTATTAGGAGAAAATAGCGAACTCTTCATGAACGCTTATAATTTCTTTACGGAGACAGGAAGCGGAAAGTTTTCACATTTCATTAACACTAGGGATGGATCCGGTATTTTTGCAAGGCACGGAGCAAATAAAAGAATTTATCAAGACAAAACAGGGGTCCAACTGCCTACAATTTCATTTAAAGAAATAGAACATAATATTCAAGTATTAATTTATGAATGGATTAATTACAAACTACTTAAACTAAAAGGTTATAGATATCCACCTATTGAACGAACATCCAAAATTGAAGCTTTAAGTGACGAGGATTTTTATTTTGAATTATAAAATACTTGACAAATAATAAAAAAGGCGACCGCTCAATTAAGAGTAGTCGCCTTTTACGTATCATAGTTTTCCTTTATTTAATCTACGCTGTCTTTCCTTAATCATCATTGACGGCTTACTAATAATCCCATCAACAGTTGTGCCATATCGTCTTTGTTCGGCTCTAATTGTAATAGGTCCCGCATAACCATCTTGCTTTACACCTAGCATCTTTTGTCTACGCATGATCATAAGTGACGGTTTACTAATAACGCCATCAACAGGAGTGCCGAAATACCTTTGTTCCGCTTTGATTGTCAAAATTCCCTCATAACCATCTATTACTAGAGTTTCTTTCTGTTTAGGAGGAGACTTCGGTTGTTCCGTTTTTTGATCGCCAACTTTCAACACTTGACCAATGTAAATAAAATTAGCGTTTTTTATGTTGTTATCCTTTTGAAGGATTGCTACTCTTGTCTTGAATTTAGTAGCGATTGTGCTCAATGTATCGCCCTTTTTGACGGTGTACAGGTTTGATTTAGGATTAGTTACCGGAACCGTATAACCACCTGATAATGCATCCTGAATGCGTTTGCGATACGGATTAAACGACCCATCTCTTTTAAGTATAACGGCTGGACAAAACTTTCCGCTCCAGTGCTGATGTGGAACGACTCTGCTTGATGGCCATTTAAATGCATTAAGCAAATAAGCGTGCAGCATAACCCCGTTTGTTTCAGTTTGCTTTCTGTCGCCATCAACGTTCATACACTTCTCGATGCCAATTGATGTGCGGTTACCCGACTTTACTCCCCAACCATCACCGCAATGATAAGCCGGCTCGTCAAACGGAATGTGTTGATAAATAAAATTCTCGTCGACTGTTAAATGCCATGAAACGTGTGTCGTATCTTTCGGATTATAGTTTGACATGTTATGAATGTAGCGATTGTGCATTTCGGCATCTGCTCCACGTCCTGGATTGCCTGTGTCATGATCTGTAAGGTGAGTAGGGCTCATTTTGCCCCCTGGTCTAATTTTCGGGTTTCGCTTTGAAATAATATCAACTATTACTGTTGCATTGCCAATCTTTGCGCCATGTCGAAGTAGTCTCATTTTCTATCATTCTCCTTTTAATTTTGTATTAAAAAAGAGCGACGATTTACTCGTCACTCTCATGATGTTTAGCTTGCTTATAAAGCTGATTACCAAATACCGCTGCACCGCTAACTAATACGCCTTGAATAACTGCATCAGCACTAAAACCAATCAACGCAATGGCGAAGACTACACCAATGACTAGCAACACATAAGGGATAAGCCAATCCTTTACGTTTGGTGTATTTTTCAGTAAATAACCCAAAATTAAAAGCACCGGAATAACAATCAGTGCTTGCTCGACAATGTATTCATTTAATATTTCACCCATTATTTAATACACTCCTTTTCTATTCCATCTATTCTTTTATGCGCTTGCTTCGTGCTCTCGTCCGTGCGGATAAGCTGTTCGCTTAATTCTGTAATTCGGCGCTCGCTAACTTTCATATCCACACGGATCGAATCAACACCTGTACCGATATGACTTAATTTCTCTCCGATTACCGCATCATGTGTCGCTTCCTTTTTCACTTCTTTGTCTCGACTTCTCATAAAGCTAAAGTAGCTAATTAAAAAGCCGAACAAAGCACCTATGACCCCAAATTCCACCATCGCGCACCTCCTAATTTTTAATAAAACAAAAGAACGCCTATTCAGCGCTCTTAGCTCATTCCGACAATCATAACGCTCACTGTGGCCGGCACTATTCTTGATGTAGCTTTAATAGCCGTAAGACGTAAACTAACACTACTTATCATCCCGTTGGTGAATTTATATCCAATAACGTTGGCCACGAATTCCCCCGCCGAGCAATTGGCAAACACGCCCCCAACACCACTAGTATCGGTAAAGTCGGAAACGCTTAGGTGTAAATCGTTAAATGGTTGCAAATCGCCCTGGTTGGATGCTGGTACGTTTAATTCAAATGTTTCGACAAGCACTTTGCTATACGTGCGGACCCCTTCTTTAATGTTGCTACTCTCTAGCGGCCCTGTCGACGTTTGTACTTTGTTGAAATAAAACGACGGCATGTACCTGTTTGGACCAATTTCATGTCTGACAAAGTTATTTTCCACAAATCTCAATCTGCCATTTACTAATTCGATTCTATTTTCATTTCCGACTTTAACGTCCCCGGCAAACGTTCCACTTGCTCCTGTTATGTCCCCTTTGAGAAGGACGTTCCCCGCTGCATCCACAATAAATTGATCGTTAACATTTAATCCAAATAACGACTTAATGTGATTAGCCGTAATGGAATGGGCAACAATAGCCTGTTCTCCGATAGGCGCTTGTCTCCAACGCAACCCGTCAAACCGATGCATTAAATAATCACGGCTTGTATCGAACCAAACATCATTAATTTTTCTACCGCTAGATGACGGTTCCGTTGCCGCATACAGGATTGTATTTTTACCATCAGCAGTAGTTACCGCTTGCCAAGAATCATCTAAGACTGGACTTGTGTAATCAGTACCTGACGGGTTTTTATACGTGACTCTATTTCTAGTCCACAAAAAACGCAAAGGCTCCCAAAACGGCTTTACAGATTCCCAACTTCCGCCGATTCGAGTTGTTTCAGAGTTAGATTTATAGTACTGGATAATGACGTCATCTATACTCCTGCCGTCTTTACCATCTATCCCTTCTTTTCCGGGTGGTCCGTCAATACCACGTTCACCGTCATCACCTTTTATTTTTGACCAATCATAATCAGCGGGATCGGTTGGGGGTGTTGATTCAGCGACTGCAACTCCGATATATATTGCATTGAACGGATTAGTAGTCATTGGGTTTCCATCAGCATTTTGACTGTATCGCACCCACATGCTTTTTTCGATTCCGTCTTTGCCATCAGCACCAGGTAATCCGTCGCGGCCATCTTCACCATTTTCTCCGTCATAAACATTGGTAAGCGTGATTTCAGATATTGTCACAACTTCCAAATCGATAGAAACAAGTACTCTAAACATCGCCTTTTCATCGATGCTCGTAGCATTTACGTTTATTGTTTTACCTGCAGCATAAAAGTTTTCGACGTGATTTCCGTCTTTGTCGAATTTCATCCATTGGTAATCGTATCTTGTACCTTCTTCATCAACCTCATTACCACCGACAAATGTCACTGCAGTTAGATTTGTTGAACCTTGTCCGTTCTTAAATACGTTACCAGCACTAGAAATAACATTGGCAATCACCAAACGTTCAAAGCGTTTTCTAATTTCTTCTAACATCTGATTCCAAACCGCATTGACTTCATCTTCGGTGTACTCAATATAGTGACCAAGCTTTACGTCTTTTTTAGCTTTTGATTTAATGCTTCGATTCTGCTCAAATATACGCGCTTCGAGATATAAAGGTGGATTGAAATCAATAACCTTAATTTTAATCGTATCGCCATAACGGTACTTTTTATTTTGCATACCTGGTACATTTTCCAAGTCGATTATTGTACCTTCAAAGGTAACTTGCGTATTGATTCGCTTATCTAATGCGGTTCGTGTGTATTGACGCGCTTCTTCTTCAGTCATTTCAAGACGTTCAGAATGAATTTCATACGTTTCTATTAAGTGTTTTAGGTTTCCGTGTTCGTCAATTCTGCCCCAACGTTGTAGCGCTTCCTCGTCTTCCACAAGTACTTCAAGGCGCGTGCCATCTTCTAGTTCGGGACCAAGTCCTAATAGAGCGGTAACGATATCTTGTTTCTCGATGCGACGGATGCCAGCTAAATCTTTTCCGAACTCGACCTCACGACCGTTCCATTGTCCAACGCGTTCAAGTAAATCGACATAGCGACCGATGACTTTATTACCATCGTGTTCAATTCGGAAACGTAATTCTAAATCAAATTCTTTGGCGATCCGTTTTAAAAACTCATATGGATTTGTATGACTTTCAATTTGCAAAGTTAATCTTCTGCCTGATTCGACGATACCTATTCGCCATCCAGTATCATTTAAAGCGCGTCCACCGTGTTGGGTAGCTGTACCTTCAAATGGGTCTCCGGGATACAAGATGCTAGCTTTCTTCAACTCCAAATAAGAAGCATTGGCAAACACTTGCATTTTAAGTCCTTCACTATCAAGATATTTATGCGCTTCAAAAATGACGAATTCACGTAGAGTATCATCTTCATCCGGAATGATAATGCGATTACGTTTTTCTAAAAATTGACTAAACCGCTTATCTGCAAATGTTCGGAAATCATATGTTTCTAGTGTGCTTTCAAGTGACCTTCTGTGGTTGTCATCTATGATATTTTTCGCTGTAATGAAATCTAGAATTTCATCTTTCTGACCATCTAGAATGTGGATCGTAGCGTTTAAATTACTGGATACACCTTTTAATCTTTGTTCCGCATCAGGCATATTAGGATTACCGATATACATACTGGCTAGTTGTGTTTGTGTCATTTGTTCACCGCCTTTTTTGAAAACAAAAAGAACGCCCGTTGTGGACGTTCTTTAGGTCATCGTAAAATTACATGCTTCTTCGTGTATATTCTTTATTTATGAAATCTGTTATTTCGTCAATTAATTCCACGTTATAAAGTTCATAAGGAACAAAATCAGCAATAGAATCTATTGAATTTCCTCTGATGTCACTAGTGGATATTTGAAAGAAATTCCTTTTTGCATATAACTCATCTTTACTTTCATAACTCGGTCCAGAGAACTTGTCTTTCACCTTATTATAAAAAGCATTCCTTTCTTCTGCAGTTTCAAAATCCCAAGAAGTGTACTTGCCTTTATGCAGAAGTTCGAATTGGTGGTATATTGATTTACTCATGATTTCCCTCCCTCCATCTTCTTCATTCGACAGAGGGATTGAAATTCCTTCATTATCATTTATAAAGAGCGCCCGATTTGGACGTTCTAACATTTACACTTATATTAGTGAGTGTTAATCACCATCATCTTGAGTAGTGAATTCTTCAGCGTAACCTTCCAAGACTTTTTCATTCCAACCTTTAAATCGATAGACCCTTTTGGTAATTTTTCTTCCAGAAGCACCTAGCCCCAATTTCATGCCTGATCCATCGGCATCTAACCCTACATTACTTTTCCCTCTCATATCATAGTATTCTTCAATTTCTACTTCATCAGCGGACTCTATACGGTTAGCGATTGCTAACTCTTGGGCAACCCTTGCTTGTGATTCAGATATTCTATTAAATACTTCTTGTTTTATAGCTTCTTCTTCTAACTCAGCGATTGTACCTTTATCGTTCAAATTCTCGGATTTCCCAATTGATGCCTGCAATACTTTGGATAGCATAAAGATTGGACTAGCTCCTATAATTCCAGCTTGAAAACCGTTCATAAACTCAATCTTTTTCGACATTAAACTTCCCTCCCCTTTCATCATCATTCGACAATCGGAAGGGAAGTCCTCTTTTAATCCACTACATTTTCGAGCATGACGATGTCATAAAGGTCGATTGTTTTCGGACCTGCATCTGTTTTTAAAGCAACAATCCCGCTGCTATTCTGTAAATCGTTCATGAATTCCTGCGGGTCACGATCCACAATAAACTTCTCACCGTTTACCATTGTTATTTTTGTTTTCAATCAAATTCCCCCTTTCCCCGTCGATATTCGACATAGGTGAAAGGGACTCCTTCTTTTATCCTATATTAATTTTAATAATTAATTTCACTTTCGATAATAGTATTTCTGCTTATTTGCGATATTTATTAGTAACAACCATTTTGGAGGTGAAACTAATGAAATGTCCAAGTTGCCATACTTATAACAGGTATATATTATTCGAAAACAAAATTACTTTTTTCCCTGTTTTCGAGCAAAGAATAACCGCACAGTGTTTTGGCTGTCACTATATCTTTACAGTTCATCTCTATTAACAATGGGCGACCTTATTTGGTCGCTTTTATTCCTCATCTAAAAAGACAGCAGTTAGTTGAGTATTGACCGTTTGAAAAAGGGCATAAAAAATACACCCTTTAAGGTGCTTCGGTTTCTTCTTCTTCAATTTCTTCCGGTTCAGCTATTCGCTCCTGAATTTCTTCAAAATCTGCCTGTGTAATCATACCCCGCATTAGATAATTCATTGCGAAAATATTAACTTGTTCACGAGTGAAACTACCGTTCCAATAACCATTGACAAGGTTGTCTTTTATGAACTCATTCATGTTAAACATTAGACACTACCTCCCAACGCGGTTATTGCGGTTTTGAGTTTATCTATTTGTTCTTGCAGATTTGATACCTCAGATAATGTATAATCTTTTAGTAGCATCTCACGATCTCCAATATACCCGATATCCTCAATTAATTTGTCCACATCTTCTTTTTTTGGTTCATTACCCTTGCCGAAAATTTCAGTGAGGTCTAGCAGGATTATACTTTTTATTTTTGTCGTTTGCCCCTCGATTCCTCTAGGAGAGATAAATGGAGCACGGCGGGAACTTCCCTGAACAAACTCATTTACACCGCTATATACAGTTTTGTTTACATTCCCCGCAATACTAAAAACAGTCCATATTAAGGGAGCAAAGGCATAAAACCTTAAATTCGCCATGGTTTCGTTGTTTGCAATTTCGACCCGTGCATAATATACATTTCCTTGAACAAAGTCAACATTTACTGTCGATAACGCATTTTCAATAGATCTCGGACTTGCTGCAATGACCAAAAAACCATCTATCACTTCTAGCGATCCTGTGTTGACAGTGAAACCATCTTTACCTTTTTCAAAGTTTCCGTTTATAATTTGGTTTTTTAACTTTATTACCGTATCTGTTTTTATTTGTTTAACCAATTTGTCTGCATATTTTTTTGATTCACTAATTCCCCAAAAACTCAATTAAGCCACCCCATTCCATGCTGTTCCATTCCAATATAAAATGGTCATGGTGTGATTTTCTTCAATTCTTACGCCAATAGCAAAACTTTCTTCAGGTGTCGGGGGCGTCTGGGAATGTAACCATCCATATTCCGCTATACTCCCAATTACTTGAGTATCAAGAACACCATTTAACTTGGTTAAAATGTCCGCATTTGATTTCTCGATCTTTGCTAACCTAGTATTTACATCAGTATCTTTTACGTTTTGCGTAACAGGAAAACTTATGCCGTCTTTAACACTTACCGGCAATGGATTGACATCACTGGTTACAACCCAATCCTGTAAATCAGCATTCCAGACTTGGGGCAATACATACGGCACACTCCTACCGTCTATCGTCACCCATTGAATTTTCATTTCTTTACTTTGTGGCATTTTATCACTCCTTTATACTTTCCAAAATACGTAAATATAAATAATCGTTATTTGGAAAACCTTCTTCCCTTCCATCTGGATAAACGACAATAAACTCATATTTAATAAATCCCGTTTTACTCGTCACACGACGTTCTAACGGGAAGTACACTTGACTTTGCTCTTTGTTCGTAATAATACATTCTTGTCTGTAAATCGTATCCTCGATGGAAATAAGTACCTTGCATCCATTCAAGTCGAGCGGTTTACCTTTTTTCAATAGTTTCACAGAAATGGCGTTACGATCGTCGAATTGTTTAACTGTCAATGTCATCTATTAAATCAACTCCCTCAATAGGATTAGTCGGCGAATACCCAAAGGCTTGGAGTGTGATTATGATAGATTTGATTGGGACCAAACTTACTTCGACCGTATTATCGATTTGCTCAACCTCTACATCGTTCAATTTTAGCCCCTCCTATCTAAATGTATCCCGATACCTACACGTCACATCAAACGCATCTTCCGGACTCACAAGCAACGTATTCCAACCCGATTTAAGCGTAAAAAAAGAACCCCCAAAATTCTTCAAATCATTTCGTGGTTCACCATTAACCAATATGTCATCATCTTTGTGGTCAAACGTTACCTTGTCACCAACATTTAAAATGTAAGGTGTTTCGTCGACTAAAACTTTATTGTGCCGATTCACCAATACCCGATTTATTCCGACCTCATTAGGCGTTGGTGTCGTCCCATAATTTTCAATCTCGATCTGTATAAACTTTAATTTTCCATCATATTCATTTCTTCTATCGCTAAAAGAAACGTCAAATGTATCGACATGCCTACCCGCTTGCGTGACTCTAGCGACGTAAAAAGTGTACATGTTGCCTTTTCGCGTCACACGTAACAGACCGTTCCATACCCTCTGATTCGGCATGGCATAGTTTTGACTACTGATTAAATAATTTTCTCCGGGACCAGTAAATGGACCCATTCTCGCTTCAACGGTTTTCCTTAATTGCCCACCAGAACTATCCACAAGTCGCAACATGCCTAATTCGTTCATGTTTTCATCATAATAAATTATTGTAGTTCTAAATGTTTGGCGTGGATCTTCTGTTCTTGTGTTAACGTAAAAATCGATTTCAAAATCTTCGACAGGTGTGATTTCTTTCTGTCTCTTGGGACCATGCCACCCTGTTCCCGTTCCGTATGACTGGACTTGGATACCTAAGCTACCTTTGATTAAGTTACCTGTTGAGTCGCTAGGCGTTGACCATGAAGGTAGAGTATCCCCTATTTCATCAAGGATTTTTGTTTTCTTATCAACAATCTGCTCGTTAACGTCTGCCGGACGACCAATCATGTTATATTCTTCGCCTTCATTTGCGATCATCGCGAATGTTGTTTTTTTCTTGGCCACAAGTTCAAAGATTGGCTTTGATTCGACTGATCCGTCAACTTTGAGATTTGTAGCGTTTTGGAATTCTTCGGTTTTTTCTGGTCCGTATTTGAACGGGTCGGGACAAACGAATGTAATGACGCCTTGCCCCCACCTAACTAATTCATCTAAAAAAAGCTCACTATCCACAACTGCATAATAGGTACGATCTGGTTCATCTTTAAAAATTAATTCTTTCGCATCATCATGAATGAGCCATTCAGCTAAGTCTTCTTTAACTTTTTGCAAATCAGGAAAATCATTCGCTAACAAAAAAACAGGAACATCAATTTGCCTGACGCGCGTTTTTGTTTCAGATAAATATGCGCCCGCCATTCCTTCGACGGTAGTAAATTCACGTTGTATTGGCGCCCATGAAGGTCTACGTCTACCTCTAGTTACGGTTAGATAGTCTTTTTCTATTTTGTTAAAGATCAAATATGCTCACCTCCGTTACGAAAACGATTCTATTCTACTTTTATTTCTTTCTTGTATTTCAGTAATTGCTGGTTCTAGTTGCCTGCTATCCAAGTAAGTATTATTGTCTTTGGCTAGCAGTTGCATGAGTATTTCGTTCTGCCTTAACGCTGCATTGAGTAATGACCTTAATAATCCATCATCATCGTTGCCACCCGAGCCACTAACCACTACACTCGATTCGCTATTTCTATTCATCATTAATAATCTAGCAAATTCACTATTACCTAAAGCGCTAGCCCATCCGTCAGTGCCATTTGCGTACTTAGGCATAGCTTTCATAATTTTTTCTGTCTGTCTATGCGGTATAACATGTGTTCCGCGCGGTAAATCTAATAACGTATCAGTATTAGGAGATAAAAATGAACGCCCGCTTGGTAAAGTGACTAATTCACTACCTCCACCATCCCCAACAACAGCGGGACCACCAGGGTGACCGCTTGGCGGTGTACCTTCTGCATAAGTAGCTAACCTACTTGTCTCTCCACTAGTTCTTAGGTTAATTGTTTTGGAAACCGGGGCACCTAGATTTCTGTTTAATTCGCGGATTGATGGACTGATGTCCAATTCGACGCCTTTATAAATCCTTTGTCCAGCCAACTCATTAGCTTCTGATAACTTCGTTTTAACGCCATCAAGTCTTGCTTGCTGTTCATTGATTTTTAGTAATTCTTCATCATAAATACCGACGCCGAGTTCTTGTGTATTATTTCTTTCTTCGAGCTTCTTCCTTGATAGGTCAATAGCCGCCTGTTCCTTTTGAATAGCTTCAAGTGACTTACCTTTTTCGGAATTGATACCTTCTTCATAAAGTAACATTTGAGCGTATTCATCAGTTAATTCATTGAATGCCTCTATTTCTTTTTGCGTTTCAAATAAGTTTTCTTTGTTCTTTTCTAATTTCTTAATCAAATTCTTCTCTTGTTCTTTGTACTCAGCTGTTTTCTTCATTTCTTCAGCAGTTACTTCGTAGAGTACGTCTAACTCGTCCATTATTACTTCTTTTCTTTCTTCTGTTGCAGTTGTTCCTTCTTTTATTAGACGAGCAATTTCAAGTTCGGCGTCCATTTTCTTCCCGTTACTGTCAATAATATTTTGATTTATTTCCTCTTGATCAATTCCCGCTTGACGAATTTCTCCAAGAAGAGTTGCTTGCGTTTCAAGGTTACTCGTCTGATTTTTCATTTCTTTCGTAACAGCTTCCCATGTGTCGATGGTTAATCTTTCTCGTTCATACCTATTTAATTCTTTTAATTTATCAAGATTATCCACATAGGCGTTACCTTGTTCGGATATAGCAGATACTACTTCTGGCGATTTCTCCACAATTATTCCATTCAGACGAAGGAATTCTTCCATTTCATCATTGGTGAATCCTGACTTTACGAGTAGGTTATCTTGTTCTTCTGTAAGTCTGGCAATTGCTTCTTCAGTTTTTGCATCTTTCAATTTACCCATGATGTCCATATAGCGCAATACTTCATCTGTGGATAGTTTATTTTTACCTTGCAATACTTCGTATTTAGCAATCGTATCATCCAAAGAATCAAGTTCTTCTTTTCTCGTTTGAATGGAATCTAGTACGTCTTGAGTGCTTTCTTTACTTCTTTGCGACACTTTGTAAATGCCTACAGCAACAGCGGCTAATCCGGCTACTGCAATGCCACCAACCGCTAAGGGTCCAAGACTAGCTAAACCAGCTACTAAACCAGCACCACGAGCTACCCCGATAGCTGTACTTAATTTGCCAGCAACCTTCATTACAGCGCTAACACCTAATGTTAATTTAGAAAATAAAGTAATAGCTGGACCAATTCCAATTGCAACTGCTGGAGCAATCAATAATACTTTCCTGACAAAATCTTGTTGAGCGGGTGATAGATCATCATAGCGTTTCTTTAAATCCTTAGCTTTTGCAATCATATTTTCAAACGCTTGACCAAATTTCACACCTAAATCAGATGCTTTACCCTCCGCTTTTTCTAACCAACCTCTAAAATCTACAAGCATAGGTTTTAGTTTCGAGAAAAAACCTCCACCTTTACCACCAGCATCTAAGAAGTTTGCTCCGATTCGGCCAATATCAGAACCAATATTTTTAACAGATGCCGCAAATGATTCATTACCCATTGTTTTAGCCGCGCCACCGATATTATTCTCGATTGCTTTTAAGAATATTTTAGATGAAATCTTACCATCGCGAGCTAGCTCTCGTACTCCTTCGGCTGTAGTATTCGCTTCCTCTGCCAACCATTGATAGATTGGTATTCCTCTATCGGCTAATTGGTTTAATTCGCCTGTATAGGCTTTTTGAGCAGTTTGAACTTTACCGAATATCGAACCCATTTCACCCATTGATGAACCAGCGATAGCCGCCGCATCTCCGGCTAATGATAGATACCTGGTTAAATCTTGACCTGGTTTAATACCAGCCGCTACCGCACCGGCCGCAGCATTAGCTGCTTCATCCATTCCAAATGCAGTGCCTCTAACAGAATCAAGTGCTGATACCATGATTTCTTCCACACTCTTAGCGTCATGCCCTAAGCCTTTTAGTTTTGCTTGTGCTGTGTCGATTCCGACAAGACGTTGAAAACCTTTAAAAATAGTGAGTGATGCTAATGCAGTTGCCGCTCCTAGTGCTGGCTTTGTTATTTTACTTGTAAGAGTACTACCAACTTTACCCATTTTCTTACTGGCAGTTTCTAATTTTCTACTGCCTTCTTCTAACTTTTCACCTAATTTAGTAAAACTGGAATTCGCAATACGTTGTTCGCGTTCAAGCTTTACAAGTTCATCCTTATAATTTACAAGTTCTTTTTTTGTTCTTTCGATGTAATTTTCTAAGTTACCAAGGGATGCAGCTTGATTGTTGTATTCACGAGCTGCCTTTTCGGCTTCTTTAGAACCAAGTCCGTGTTGCTCAACCATTTTTTCATATTCTTTTCTTGCTTCAGAAACTGCGACTTTTTGCACTTCTAGTTTTTTGTTTAAACCAGTAAGCCTAGTCTCATACTTTTCAACACTTTTTTCACTACGATTAAAAGCAGACATATTAACTTTCATTTCACTGTTGACGGTTCTTAGGTTATCTTTTAAACCTCTTAACCCTCTATCAACACTAAGATGATCTAAATCTAACTCAATCGCTAAACCTTTAATTTTCTCCAAGTCAACATCCCTCCTAACTTAACAAGTCAAAGAATGAATTAGCTTGTTTCATTTCAACTTTCTCTTTTAGTATTTCCATCACATAATGAATCGGCATATCAAGTATTTCATTGATATCTTTACCGTCTTTCATTAATTCACGTGCAAATCCATCCATACTTTCCATGATTTTTTGCGGGGTTACTTTTTCCCCGCTAGGTAGTTTTTTGTTGATTCACTCTGACCGCCACCGGCGACGAAATAAAGTACTTCTTCTAAAACCTCTTGCGCATTACCCCGACCTTCTAATCCTGGTCCTGGTAGACGATTGTATAAATCATCTTTCGTGATTTTATTGCCAAATGCACTTTCTGCTAAAAAGTCTGCCATTTTATCATTTTTATCATCGTCTGACGTTTCTTCATCTTTAATCACATCGTTTAGTAATGAAACTGCTTCACGTGATGTTTTAAATGAAATGAACGGAACTGTCCACACTTTTTCAAACTCAGGTTCAGCACCGTTGTTTACTTCATCAGGATTTTTAATAAGTTCAATCATTTCGCGTTTTAAATTCGACATTGAATAACCTCCTATATATAGAAAAAAAGAGACTGAAATTAATCAATCTCTTTAATCAATACTTCTCCGATTTTATTATTTTTAGATGACAGTTCCGCAATTCGTTCTTCCGTTTTTCCCTCAGAATCAAACGGCTCATTTTTTTTATAAATCCTGTCATTATCCACTAAATCTTTCCAACGATGATAAACTACTACATATGATTTTTGTTCATCATTTCCTTCGATTTTCTCGTTCAACAACTTTAGCAAATCATCTTTTAAAGCATTACTTCCATACTCAACGCCTAGCTCATCTAGTCTTTGTTTAATCTCATCGACAGTCATTTTTTACGCTCCTTCCGTCGGATATACTACACCGAAAATCTTTTGATATAGTGCATCACGATTTGTTGTTTCGCCGGGTCCATCAGCAACAATAATATAAGTCATTTTCTTTATAAACCCATCAACTTCACGGGCCATGAACTCACCTTCCGTGGAATCGGTACCAAACGTAACGCCTTCACCTTTCGTTTCACCTTCGACAGCAGCAATTTTAAATTTACCTTTTGTGAATCCAATATGTTCAGCGCTACCATCTTCAGATGTGCGTGTAAACATACAGGCTACATACGGTGGATTAGGTGATTCTGGTAAGCCGTGCATATCTCCGTTTGTTTCCCATCCGTAAATAATCGTACGATCTTCAATCGGTAGCTTGTGGAATTGAGTAGTTAGCAATGTCGCTTCTGTGGACATAACCATTTCGGCAATGCCATTATCGCCATAAGCCTTTTCAATGGTTTGCCCGGTGCTAATATTAACGTTTTGTAAAAATTTAACACGTTCAGCTGCAGTTTCATTTATTCCCGCATTATCATTTTTTGTTGTTCCATAATAAAAATCTGTTAACCCTGTAAAGGATAAATAATTCTTTTCTTCTGACATTTATATCACTCCTATAAGTTATCAAAGTCTTTTCTATAAGCTTTTCCACGATAGCGACGAGCATCTCGATAAATGTCATACTCATTGTCGTATTCGTCCATACCGCCCATTTGCCTAAGATTTAATTGCTCCCACATAATCTTTTGTATTTCATTGGCGATAACATCTCTTTCTTGCATGGATTTCGACCACACATCAATCTGGAACATGAAATCGTCTGTTAACCATTTATCATCAGCATAATCACCCGGTTTGGGTGGGCTTAGTGGGTCGATGATGATATGAGTTTCTTTTACATCATTTGGCTCAGGATATTCGTAAAACTTTATCCTATTGCCTACTAAATTACTGATATCTGTATCAGCAAGAATCGCATTATAGATTGTCCATATCATCATATCCCCTCCAATATAGCTTGTTTAACAGCGTTACGATAAACTTCTTCCGCGTCCATCAATGCCTTTGCAATAGCTCCTTTTCGTGGTGGATTAGGCATCTTCACCGTTCCCCATTCATTCAAGTGAATAATACGATAACGTCCATGTGGACCATTCCAGTGTATTTTCACCGTCTTTACTCCAGCTACATAAATAGGCCCCTCGATTGACGTATCATCCACAGTCCAACCTTTAGCGTATACTCCATTTTTACCGATATAGGCATTTAATATCTTCACGAATAATTCAGCGCCTTTGATTAGCGCTGCATCACTTATGCGTTCCATATTCTCTTTGCCTAAGCGTTTTTCTAATTCGGCAAGTAATTCATTAATACCTGTGATTTTCACGCTCATGTCGCTAATTTCCCAACTATATTAATAAAGCTACGGTCTTGTACGTCTGGTTGGACATGCTTAATGTTGTATGGTTCTGGATAAAGAGGATCCTCAATCTTAACGAAATGTTTGTTTGTTGGCACATAACTACCAATCGGATCGCGAATGATAATAGTCACTTCTGATAGTGTCCCATTTTGTTTTGCGCGTTCCATATCTTTTAGCCAAACACCATCAACTTTAGAAAAACATTCAAACAAAACCTTCTTTTCTTGTTGTCCAGGTAATGGTCCGCTTTTTTCTTCGTATTCGTAAAATGTTACAGGCACGCGTAAATCTCCACTTCTCAAACGTGGTGACTTATATTCATTCTTCCACATCATCATCACCAGCCATTTCAAGACTTAAAGAAATGATTTCACTCAAAAAATTATCCTCGAAATATTCAAGTGCATCATTGTAAATGTAGCGAGTACGCTCAAAAATTAATTCTTTTGCTCTTATATTTCCCTCTATATCAAATTCACCTATTTTTGATTCGATATAGGCAACAGAAAAGGATAGCAACTGTTTTAAATTGCTATCCTCTCCATGGTGAGATATGTGCATGCGTTCTTTAAATTCTTCAATTATCGTTTGTGTGACCAATTAGATCACTCCTTCTTATGCCCCTTCAACTGGTACAGGAAACTTAATGTCCAAGTCATAAACTAGTACTGCTTTATTATCTTTCGGACGACCGTTCGCGAAACGTTTAATTGTGTAAAGTGTCGCATCTTCAATCGCTAACGTTTGATCAAACTTTTTAAGTTTATATCCGCCGGCAATAGCAGCAATGTATTCACCTTGGATAAGGAAAGCAACCTTACCTACAGGGATTTCCTCTGAATCAACAGGTTTAATGTTGTATGGTAAGTTCGTTACAAATTGCCCTGCATCATTCTGGATTGTATGACGTGCATTAACTGCTAATAAGTCGATTGGATTAACAAACATTACAACTTTATTCAACACTTTACGGTACTTGTCATCTGCATCTTTAGATAAGTTAGCAAGCACACCGTATAACTCACCCACAACGATTTCTCCACGTTCGGATGGCTCAAATGTCAGCGTACCACTTGACGACTTGTCAGTAACCGCTCCTGTGTCTTTATCAACATCTTTTAAAAGTCCGACAGGCTCATCTTGCGCAGGCCCACGACCATTAACAAGACCATATTCTAGACCTGCCGCTAAAGATTCAATGAGCAAAGTGACCATGTAACGGTCAACCCATACTGGACCAAGTTCTAACATGTCATTTGGAATAGCGCCAAATGCTGTTAATTTAAGTTGAGTGATTTTTTCATCTCTAAACGCCGCATTAACTTGACCTGTGATATCGCCGAAGATTTCTTTCCAAGCATATGCAAGTGCAGGGTCTGAATAAATAAATTTAGTTACTGCTCCCAGGTCTTGCAATCCAATTGCTTGAAGAAGTGGACGATCTTTGACGAGACCTTCGAAAATACGATCTTGTACAGATTCCGGGAAAATCGATTCGTCATTAAATCCACCGTCTTCCACAACTTTATTATAGAAAGCCGTTTCTTTCGATGTTAATACGTGGCTACCGCGTGAGATTAATACTTGATTGTCCATAGAGCTATTACGTGCTTCTGCTGTAATTTTTTCTGTCAAATCTTCCTGCAGCGCAACAAACATTTCATCTACCGCGTTTTGCAATTGTTCGGGAGTAGCTTCTTCGTCTTTCATTAGTTTCGTGTACGCAGCTTTCTTTGCGTTAAAATTGTCCATTTTACCTTTTAATTTCATTGTCATGATTTAATTCCTCCATTTTTTTGTATTAAAAAAAGAACCCTCGTTTTCTAGCGGCAACTTGCTGCTGTTCAGGTTCTTTTTTCTCTTTTAATTTGTTAGTAATCGTTTTTAATTGTAGTTCTAATTTTTCTAACCTATCGTTATCGATAGAATTAGAAGGTTCTTTCTTCATTACATTTCTAACTTTACTAATTACATTGTCAGGTAACATCACACCGACGCTTGCAACGGCTTTTGGTGTCGTAAACATGACTTCATCAGCAAATCCTTTATCTAGTGCTTTTTGAGCGTTTAACCACGTTTCCTTTGTCATCATATCCGCCAATTCTTTCATTTCCAAGCCTGTCTTTAGTTGGTACGTATAGGCGATACTAGAATCAATAGACTCCAAAAATATACTAGTGTCATTCAATTCTTCCTTGTTCCCATATACAACTGTGGAAGCGTTATGAATCATGATTTGTCCCGTTGGTGAGATACTGACCTTTTTACCGGCCATCGCAATAACAGATGCAGCACTGCCTGCTAAACCAACAATTTCCACATCAAAGTTTAACTTTTTAAGCTTAGTGTAGATTTCACTTCCAGCAAAAACCGAACCGCCACCGCTATTAATTTCAATAATGGCTTGTTCACCATTTAGTTCTCCTATTGCGTCATCCACTTTTTTCACTGATGTATGTTCAATTTCAAATAACTCGTAAATCCATGCTTCATCATTGGATACGATGGTGCCTTTGATTTCGATTTTCTTCAATCATTCTCACCTCCTTTAATGGCTTCGTCACTCGTACTGTAATTCTTCGTAATAAAGAATTTGTCATGTATCGGATCATCGGAATGTTCTAGCCCAATCATTTCACGTAATTCGTGACCGTCGGCAATTGCAGAACCCCTCAACTTGTCAGCATCTTGCGCCATCTCAAGCGGGCTCTTTTCATTCACACCATAAACTTTTAATCTCAATCCCTTTTTATAATCTTCTTTTTCAATAGTTTTAGATGTCAGTTCATCCTTAATTTGTTCCAGCAAGGGTTTAGCGGTCAATCGTATAAACGCTTTCATTGCTGTTTCATATTCACTTAATTCACCAAGTACTAATGCCGACGGAATACCTAATATGTTAGCTACTTGTTTTGTTGCATCTTTCTTCAGTTTCTCCAATTCGTCAACGGATTGTCCTTTTGTTGTTTGCCCGCTAGTGATTTCCTCATAGTTAAAACCTTTTATTTTTGGTGCAATTGCAAATGCGCTTTTTCTGAAATTCTGATATAAACGTTGGATAAAGTTATTTAACCTTTTTTGATTTTTTTCATCCAGGCTTTGAGTAGCGTCAATTTCCGCTAATGCCCTAATTTGGTTTTCATACATTTTCGTTTCAATCATGCGCGAAAATAATTCAGTGTAATCTTTAAACATTCCATCTAAAAATTGTGTAAACTTTTTATTGTTGTATGTCATGTAAATGACTTTACTCATTTTAAAATCACGCTCGAATTTATATCCTTTTACAGTAACGCTCTTAAAAACATCTTCATAAAGCGCGTATTCAATTCGATCGAAATTGTCGGCAATCAACAATTCGTTTGTATCGCTTAATATGACGAGTACTTCATTTTCAACTAGCAGCGTATAAATAAAGTCTTTCCAAAATTCGGCCGCACTTTGATTACTGTTGGGCCTAACATTAAGCAGGTAATCGAAATCATGTTCTACACGCTTCTTATTTTTGATGAATCTAAAATCAGCCATAGAGATTGTTCTACCCATTAAATTTACGCAAGTTTCAATTGCGGAGTTTTTAAGGTATAAACGCTGTTCGGTTTCTAATCCAGAAAAATCAAAGTCAAACAAATTATTTAGTTCTTGCCCTAATTCTCTGTTCCGCTTAAACATATCAAAGACACTCAAATTTTAATCACATCCTTTCATGGTGAATTAGATTGAACGACTACTCCTTTCCGTCATATAAGGCATCTTGTAATTTATAACCTTCTAACTCCCATAACCTTTCCTTAATTCGTTTTAGCGCATTTTCTACCCCTATGTGTTCAACATAATTACTCGGGTCAACACAGGCGGATTCGCCTACAATAGTAAATCCATTTGGTAACAATGCCACAACGATGCATTGTTTACCGAATACTCTATGGAAAGTTTCAAACTCTAACTGATAAAACAAGTTATCAATATGTTCTTCAGTAATTGTATTACCCATTAATTTCACCCTCCCTAAAACTGAAAATTATCCAGAAAATCTAATACATCATCAACACTATCTTCCTCTAAATCATTAGCTCGATATAAAGCGTGGATAAATGCCTGGAATCCATCTGTTTTGCGTTTTACTTCTTCTTTCTTTAAAAACTGCTTACCAGCCTGGGTTTCTTTCACAAAAATATTATTAGTAAACCAACGCATTAATGGGTTGTCCCCAAAAATAAATTTATGATTAGCGAATCCATCTTCTACACGTGGCGCAAGCAGTGGATGAATACTTGATGGACGTCTTATAGCTTCTACTTCAAATCCTTCCGCTTCCAGCAATGGTCTTAATATGTCTAGTTTGTAATTGTCGGCAATGATCTTTTCAACACCGTATCTTTCACGCATTTCAATAAACCAATTAACAACGTGCATTGGATTCAAAGAAGGCTCATCCATAACTTTCATCAAACCTTTCCTTTCCCATTCTTTTATAGGCGCCTTTTTTTCTGTCCCAAAATCATTAGCGCTATTTGAATATCCATAATGCACATCACAAAAGTTTTTAATTGCAAAACTAAATGTTTTAAAAGCAAACTCATTTCCTTTTTTAAACAACAATCCACATGAGGTGAAATCTCTTACGCTACCAAAATCGAGTGAACCTATTGGTTTTGTATTGAGTTCAAAAAACGGTCTATCAGTAGCCATTATTTCTTCCCAACTAGCTACTGAATCTTCTAAACTGTCTACAAGGAAATTCATCCGCTTTGTAACAAACGCATTATATCCAGACGGATTATTCGCTAGTCTTTCATACGCTTTCATGACTACATTAAATAATCTTCTGCCGCGTTTATTCAATGGTGCCTGTAACGCAGGATTAGCTTTAGGCCAATTAGATGGGTCGTCCATTTCTTTTAATTCGTCTAGTTCGCATATGAAAGGGAAAATACCACTAAATTTTACAACACCATTTAGGACGTCTTCACACTCACGATATTTTATGTCGAAATATCCGTCTCTAATAAATCCTTTTGTTCCAAGGAAAAATTGTCTACCATGGTCTACTTTTCCAAGTCCACCTGAAAAAACATCAACAATATCTGAGTCTTCCATTTCATGATATTCATCATAAAAAACTGCACCTTCACGACCACCATCTTGAGAGCTGGCATTACTTGTTTTATATTCAAAAACCGACTGAGTAGACAATCCAGTAATACTACTTTTGTAGGCTTCAAATTCTTCGGTTAAATCTTCGTTCCCTATTTTATTAATGACACGAAAACATTCCAGGAAACTTCTCTTTGCCTGCTTTTCAGAGTTGGCCACAATCGACACGTCATAATAATCAATTCCATGTAAAGGGCTTACGAAATAATTAGCAAGCGTCGAAGCGAAACCGTTCTTTCCTCCACCACGTCCCATATTGATAACAAACTCATCAAATACAGGTTCGTCATTTTCTTTATGAAACAAAAAAATGAACGGGGCTATAAAAGTCTCCCATTCATCTAATTCGAAATACCATTCTTCACTAAACTCTATATAATTATTAATTTGTTCTTCGTTAAAATAATATAGATCATCACGTGGTAATATTTCTTTCTCAATCAACCCGATTAACTGTATCCTCTTTTTGTTTAGTGTTAATTTGCCACATTTCCATTTTTTTATATAGTCTTCTACATATTTGTTATGCAGCATAAGCTATCGACCTAATAATTTGGATTTCCTGTCCGGCTTTTGTTGAGGCAGTAAATCGGTTAGTTGTTTGATTGTTGATTGATATGTTTTGTCCCGGTTGTCATAATTCTCAACGATGGGTCTCTTGCGATCATAAGGAACTTGATTCTCACTTTGCGAAAACTTTTCATATTCCCCATTTTCTAGAATGTCTTTCCAGTTATCATCTAACAAAACCCTCAGACGTGCAGCTTGAATGATTAGCCCTTCTGCAACATCTAGTTGATTTTTAGGAATGCTTTTAAAAAGACTTTTCAACCTTTTCGCTTCTGTTTCTACTCGACTTTCCATATCGTCAATTCTATCGTTTAATAGATAAAGTACAGATACATCCAACGACCTTGCGACCCTTGCCAATACATCTAAACTAGGAGAATTCTTTCCTTGTTCGATGCTAGCGTAATAATTTGTTGATATGCCAACTCTCTTCGAAAATTCAACTTGTGTTAACTTTTTTTCATTTCTTTTTTCGCGCATTCGAAAACCAACTTTTTGTTTATCCAAACTAATCACCTTCTTTCTGGCCCCCAGGGGGTAGGAGGGGTTAATATTTTTTGATACATCTGGAGAGTTGACCCTACTGCCCGGTCTTCCGCCCGGGTTTTTTCGCAAAAATTTTTGATGGGGGGTACCGTTTACCACCGCTCATCGTTCCACTTTGGTTCCTTCCGTTCGAATACCCTTCCTTCTTTCACATTGTGATGATAAATACATAACGTTTGTAAGTTATCTAGCACCAATGCAAGCTTAGGATAATGTTCTATTGGATACTTATGGTCAACGTTCAGAACAACCTTCTTGGGCTTTCCTTCTTCTTTCTTTGAATCGACTGTTACTCCACCTTCCGCTTTACAATGTTGGCACTCATAGTTATCACGCTTTAATGCTTGTATTCTTAATCCATTTGGTCCACACCAGGCTGCAGAGTTATAGAATGATTTCTTTTGTTCATCTGATTTGTATTCAAGTTGCATGGCCATTAACGTGACGTTCAAGTCTTTCCTTAACCGGGACACCTTCACCAGATATATAGCGCTCGATTGCATAGGTTAGACCGCCGAACTCATCGCTATCCTGCTCCCAATCAAAGCTTATGTTTGTTTTCCTGGTTACCTCTTCACCTTTGTAAAATACTTTTGGTACAGATGTTTCATCTTTCAATTCAATGACAAGTAGATTACTTTTTCTTATTGCGCCTTTCATCTGTTCAATAGTTCTCGTAAGTTCCTCACCATTTACACTAGGCATGTCCATTCCTCCAATTTTTTCATAATAAAAAGACACTCACGAATGTGAATGCCTTATCTCACTACCTATATTGTTTTGATTCTTCGATGTCATACATTACAATCTCTTTTGTTTGATTAATCAATACTGTTTTATCGGGACCGTGATTTTCGATCAATGTTTTAATTTTAGAGTGCAACCTTTTCTCTTCTCTTGTCAGTTTTGCTTTATCGTATTTCTCCAGATAATCAGATAGAATTGTTTCCTCTTTTTCGTTAAAGTCACGCGATTGAGTGTTTGCATCTTCGTATACTTTGATTACTTGCATGATGTCCTCTTCGACTTCATCACTAACGACCTTTGCGGCTTTACCTCCACAAGCACTTAACAATAAAACCGCTGCCAACATTATAATTAATCTTTTCAAATCAATAACCCCCTGCACCATTTACAAACAATGATACAGGAATTGACTGAATAACGCATCAGTCTTTGCGAGATAATGGATCACCTTACCTTTCCGGCATGTCGCCTATTGAAAAATTTAACCAAACGCAAGATGAACCACCACCTTTTTATATATTAAAAAAGCACCTCCGAAGAGATGCTTAAATCACAAACTAAAATCAACTCTATTGTAAATTTTTAATCACACTTAAAAATATCTTAACAACACTACTTATTAACAATAAAGACAATGTCACTAAGAAAGTCCACAGATAAAACACCCATTTTAAGTAGTCCTGAACTATTTCTAATGTGTTAGTAAATAATAAAACTAAAGACAGTATCGAGATAAAAAGCAATAACCTAATTGCTGTACCTAATAGTCTTAATAACTTTTGATCCGTTTTTAATTCCTTTAGCCTTGAAAAAAATTCGTTTTCTGAAAATGAAGGAATCATGGATACAGATGCCACTAAAAAACCTATACCTATAGAATTCAATGTGATAGTTCCCAGCAGTACATTATCAAAGTTTTTAATATCCCCAGGGACTACACCTAGTAAAAAGAGGGCTGCAACAACAGCTAAAGAGATTATAGTAAAGCTAACTTTTTCTATCATTCCCAACAGCTATACACCTCTTCTATCTTACTTTTTTCTAATAAACATACTATCAAGCATTTTTTTCTTTTCGCGGTATGCCTCTTCTATTTTTTGTTCCACTAAAACAAAAGTCAGTTTTTTGCCTTTAGGTAAATCAACAACCTTAAGTGCATCAATTTTACCATTAATAAGATCCAATGTATCAGTATCATCAGACACATTGCCTTTAACCCTTAAAACTGAAACTTCATCATTGATAAAAGGTAACAAAGCCTTCACCTTTTTGACTGCCATTGCCTTATTCATGAATTGTCCTTTTTCCGGTGTAATTATTACTTTCATTCTTCCAGCATTTAGCTTTGCTCCCAGACTCAAATCGGCATTAATAGGTCGTTTAGATGCTATTTTATCCCATCGCTGAGGTGCTGCTATACTGTATTCAATTTCTCGTATTCCTGGAATTTTATCTAATTTATCAATCACAGCATCATCTACAATGACCTCTAAATCAAAATCTTCATCTTCCGTTAGCTCTACTAAAAACCGATTTAACTGTGCGTAACTAAGTGCATTCGTTCTATGCGAAGCGACAATCTTGTTAAATGGATCATACAAGAATATAGTATCTTTAATTAAACCTTCATCTTCTCCATCCCCATACGTTGTCCTTTTTCCATCTATCTCACCAACATATGCTTCGGAATACTGATCTAATTTTTCAATATGCCCTATAAAAAAATATTTTGAACCTGGTGTATCATCAACCAACACTTTTTGTACTTCCCTAATTCTAAGTATGTATCCACTTACCGTTTTATTCCTCAAGACAACTGGTTCTTTTTTCAAGTCCTTTTCAACTGCTAGTAAGCAATCTTGTAAAGGTTTCCCTTTATTTCCTTGGTTAAGATTGTAAAAATCAAATCTAATGTACCTTTTCACCATTTCGCATATCCCCTTTTACAACCGTATTTATACAATTCAATCATACAGTATACACAAGAGGAAATGTATCGAAAGAACCAAATAGAACTAATGTTCCATTTATTTTATACCCCATCTTTGACTTTTTCAAACAAAAACAACCAACAAACTGTAAAAGGGGATTAAAAAGTTTTGTTGGTTGTTATATTTATATCACACTACCACCTTAACATGGACGTATTGCCCTGAACATGTCCCAATTTTGCCCTTTCACTCTATTCTTAGCCCATAAACACCGAACAGAATGATAGCAAGTCGCTCCACTGCAGAATCTATTGCCTTGTAAACACTTCTGTCATTTATATTATTTTTTTCTGCAATTTCTCTAATTAACTCCCCTTTTACGTATCTGTCGTGTAAAATGTCGAATTGTCGTCGAGTTCCTGAAAGTTTTTCATTGCTGTAAAAGTACTCCAACGACACAAGCGCCTGATCAATATGTCGGACCATCACCAACGTCCGTCGTGTCGTTTGTTTTATCGACTTAACCAAATCCTCACCGACCACCAACAATTCCATCACGTTGATTTCTTCAAGTTCCTCAACAGTTTCTTCCTCGATTTTTTCAGCATATTTTTTAAACGACCTATAATTTTGAAGGAGCAACTTTGTATTCCGGAGACGCTTGTCCTTTTCTATTTTCTCGGTTGTCTCCTTTCGCTTTTCATGGATTTCAATAACTTTTGTTGTGATGATTTCTATTTGTTCATCGGTTAACATTGCCTTCAATTTTGCTCAACCTCCCCTGGATGCTATTCCTTCCGCAACAAACCCCTTAACGCTTTTCTGTGGCAATTGCGACATAATTCTTTGCCTTGTAATCTGACTGGATCGCTTTTACATTCCGAACACAATTTAAGTTTACCTTTCATCGGATTCCCTCCTAACCCAGTTGCCCGCTTTATTAACCAACCATCTGAAATTTACTGCGCTGATCGTCACCGTTGGATCTAAATCAGTAAGAAATGTTAATTCCTCCATCGGCTCCAAGATTTCTAAATCCTTTTTGCTTATGTTGCTATTTCTTTTTGGCACGTTGCTCACCACCCCGAAAAGCAGACTCTGGACTAAACACGTATCGTCTTTCCTGCCATTCGATAACAGTTGGAGCACCATTCCGGAGTTTAAGGATTTTCACCTCATCGAGATTATCGGCGAAAGGAATAGGTTCATCCTCGCGTTTTATGTTCATTTCGGCTTGTTCGATGAACCATAATCTATCAGCTGCAGTTTTCTCAAATTCCGAAATGTCTTCGCTAGGCACTATGCCGTCATGCATTTCTACCCAACTTTGAAAAACTTCTTTTAAACGCTTCAATCGTTCCGCATTCGTTTCAGTCATTTGCCTTTTCTCCCTTCTGCGTAAACGTCTTCCAGCCATTCAAACAACATCGCCATTTGCTTCACGACTAGATTGTTATTTTCATATTTGTCGCCGATTTCACCCATGGAATGAGT
Organism: Sporosarcina sp. Y1009; assembly: GCF_057669865.1. Lineage (NCBI taxonomy): Bacteria > Bacillati > Bacillota > Bacilli > Caryophanales > Caryophanaceae > Sporosarcina > Sporosarcina sp. Y1009. Next base: position 127,070 of record NZ_JBYHFO010000004.1, read on the forward strand.
AACCCACTGCCAAAACTCATTGTTTTCCATTCCGTGCTTTACGGCCATTTGATTAACCTGACTTATCCACTCAACAACTTCCGAAAAGAAAGCTTTATAATCCATACGCTCACACCTCTTCGATTTTTATATAAATCCCAGGGAGGCTTGCCCAAAACTTTTCAGCTATCAAACTGACAACTAAACTATCATCTTTCCAAAATCCAAGATCAGTCATGCAATCGAATAAAAGTTTTTGACTGTTATCCACGTCTGGCCTAGTTGTTTTCCACTCACCATTTTGGCGTTTACCTGTAATCGGAAAACACCATTTCACAATTAGCTGAACTGGGCCTGTATATTTTTTCTCCGGAACATGCTTACCCAGGTGAGCCATCAGGAGTGCCCGTGCTGCTTTTAAATCATCCGGCTCATAGAACATGGGTTTGCCGTTGACAACCCGTACTGCCTTTTGCTGATGCGTCGTAGTAGGAACTTTTTTAAGTGGCATGAAGAACTCCACACTCATGTAAAATCATCTTCTTTCACGAAGACACCGTTTATCATTTTCCCTTTGCGGTCCCGTATTTCGTCATAAGCCATTGCGACACAATCATCCATAGTCGTTCCTAGTTGCTTTGATAGAATCGTAAGCACCACATACATGTCACCAATCGAGTCGAAAACTTGCTCAGGTTTATTTTTTACGAACCCTTCACATAACTCTCCGAATTCCTCTCCTAATTTCAGAATCTGTTTTGCTGGATCTGCGGAATCTAAATTTCTATCTTCAGCCCACTTTTCAATTTTGTTTGTTATGTCTAACATTCTGTCACCTTCCATTATTTTACTTTATATTTTATTTTTGATTTTGAAATTTCGCCTTGTCACGGTAAAGAGAAAAGTGTGTGGCGGACAACAGGAAGTCCACCACCTTTTTTCTCTGTGACGAACGTGTGAGGGACAGGGACATTTACCTATATGTAATATAGGGATTGTCTGTCCCTCTGTCCCTAGACGTTTCACAAACTTTTAAACGTTGATTTGACGGTGTTCTTCAAGGACAAAGACAGCAACGTTCTGTCCTTGTCCCTCGACATTGTGAAATGACTCTTAGGGACAAGGACAAAGTGTTAAATGTCCCTACTGTCCTTCGTTATCGGGACAGGGACAAACAACAATTGTCCTTACTGTCCCTCATAGTTTTTGTGTCACGATTCCTTCGTTTATATCAAAATATTTATGTTCTTTTATGCGTCTTCGAACTGTTTTTTCAGTTACACCCATAAATTCTGCCATAGAATCCACTGTGATTTCTTCATCTATTGAGCACGCTTCATAGGCTAATTCGAGTGCCTGTAGTCGTTCTATTTTGCGTTCAGCAGCCGTCTTTTTGGTGCCTTTACCCTTACCTTTTTGTTGCCATGCAGGTGTGTCGCCTTCTGGTTCGATATCCTTTAAGCTACCTACATCGTCTACCTTATGGATTGGATACTGGAACCACATATTCACAGGTTCAAACGTCGGGTACTCTCGCAACGTACCCTCAACGCGCCACGCTGTTCGGAATCTCGTAGTCTTGATAGCTGCTGTCATTTCTACATTAATTTCTTCTATTCTGTCAGGTATCACCTTTGTTGCGTGGTCTCCCATAGCTATTACGCTCAGCAAGTCATCCTGTGAAATACGTTCATCTAGATAGTTAGGATTGTATTTTTGGAAGTACTTTTGATATATGGCACAAGCGACTTTATTTTCTTCTTGCTTCATTAAATCATCCGTCAACTCCAACTCAGTCAAATCGACTAATGCATCTGGGTCACGAGCGAATACTCCGGAACCACTGGCTCTGTCCATCGACTTTTTACCACCTTGCGTACCTTTACTATGGTGATGACAGTAGATAACTCCACAACCTAATTCAGTAGCTATCTTGTCGAATTGATTCGTAAAGTGAGCCATTTGATCCGCACTGTTTTCATCACCAGTCAAGACTTTATAAATCGGGTCAATGATTACCGCAATGTAATTTTCTTTAGCTGCACGTCTGATTAATTTAGGCGCCAACTTGTCCATTGGAACTGATTTCCCTCGTAAATTCCAAATGTCGATGTTGTCTATATTGTCGGGAGAATAACCCAATGCGCCGTATACATCCTTAAATCTGTGGAGCGCGCTGGCTCTATCTAACTCCAAGTTGACGTAAAGTATCTTGCCTTTCGTGCAATCCCAACCTAGCCAATTCTTACCTTCTGCAATAGCGATAGATAGCTCAATCAGCATGAATGACTTACCTGCCTTAGATGGTCCGGCCAACAGCATTTTATGCCCTTGTCGTAAAAGTCCTTCTATTAAAGGGGGCGCTTTATCTGGCATGTCATTCCAGAAATCAGTTAGGCTCTCGGGATCCGGTAAATCATCGTTAATCCCTTCAATCCATTCGTGCCATTCTTCCCAATTCGATTTACCAATGTTTGTGTCGATGATGAACTGTTTCTTTCCGTTTCTTTCGACACCAGGCATTCTGGACAAACGAGATGGATTTCGGTTTTGATTATCAATATCTAATCCATTTTTTTTACAGACGTCATACAGATAATCGACGCGCTTTCTGTATTCGTCATAGTTAGCAGCATCTACTTTTACGATTGCGTGAATCGATTTTTTGCCACTGAAAACTAATGCAGCTATTGGCAAATCTAATTCACGCATAATCGCATTTTGTTTCTCTAAATCCATAGAATCAGATTCAACTAATGCATATTTGAATTCAGTAACGTTTTCATTTTTAACGCCTTTTCCATCTAATGGGTTGAACCGAATCCATGCACCTGCAGTTGGATTGTAATCTCCGAAAACTGCGCCTAAATCTCCATTTGATTCACTAAGCGCTCGAATTAATTCACCGGCCGTTCTGTCGGTATTTCCCATAGTCGGTTTAAAATCTCCGTCATCTGTTTCCCAAGTGGATGTGACATAGCCGACATTTTCTGATGGATCAAATAGTGTGTTTAGATATCTAGTTAACTCTTGAACCGGATTCCAGAAAGTTGGTTCCTGAATCTCCATACCTTCAATCCAGTTTTTATCGACAATCCTATAATCATCTTTACCAGAAATTTCATCGTTCCAATCGAGTTCGTGGTCTTCCCTTTTTCCTCGAGGAGTCCAGCCGTTATCTTTGGCTAATTGTGTGATTGTTGCGCCTGTCACTGGTGAGCCTGAACCTTCGAACGATGTCCATTTACGGAAACATTCACCTGGTTTATGCCGGGGATCCGAACTACTCCATGCATCCCAATCGCTTGCTGTATATCCTTCATATTTGAGTGCCATTCCTACGTTGACCCACTCTTGGTAATCCAAGTAAGCAGGATCAACGTATTCTAATAGCGGAATCAAATCCATTTTAATTTCCATAAGGTAGCAACACCTACTTTCATTTGATATGATTAACGCATAATAATAATAATAATAATAATAATAATAAGGAGGATTCATAATGAAACTAATTCCAGTTAAATGTTTAAACGGCACGATGACCATCAAAACTAATCTACCGAATAACTGTCCTCATTGCGGTGGAATAATGACACCAGACACACATGGTAACGGTGATTCTCAAAATTCTTCTAGTGATATGATTATAAACTTTGGACTATTAGTAAGATGTACTCAGCGCAACTGTCGCAAATACTTTGCTTTAGAATACTCTTATAGTAATCGGAATAATGAAACTAAATTAAAGTCCTATTCATATAGACCGCCTATAGTAGTAGACTTACCTGAAAACATAGAAAATGTTTCTCCTTCGTTTGTTGAAATATATACACAAGCAACAAAAGCTGAAGAAGAAGGATTGAGTCAAATTTCAGGAGTCGGTTATAGAAAATCTTTAGAATTCTTAATTAAAGATTACATAATATTTCTTAATCCTCAAATTGAGGAAAGTGTGAAAAAAGCTTTTTTAGGAAAAGTTATTAAAGATCACCTTTCACACTTCCCAAGGCTTCAATCTCTTGCCCAGGCGGCAACATGGATAGGCAATGACGAAACACATTATGTTCGACGACATGACGATAAAGACATAAGAGATATGAAACAATTTATAAAATCTACAGCTCACTTTGTAGTTGCTGATTATGACGCAAGTGTAGCTGAACAGTTTATTGCGGCTGATGATTAGTTGTTAAATAATTTAATAATATCCTGTTAGTTTCTAAAGATTTAGATAGAGTCTTAGAATTAACCTCTAGTAAGTATTCTAAAAACTCTATCCTTTTCTTTAATTGCTCGATTTGTTTTTCCATATAAATCATCCTTCCGGTTTATATTCCTTAGGAACCACTCCTGCAGGAGTTCTCCAACCACTAGCTGCGATTCTGTCTATCATTTTCCTAGCAGATTCAAACGACCAACCACCTACGTGATTAAAACCCCTACCCTCAAGGAATCGAATCTGTTTAGGGGTTGTCATTCCTTCTTGACGACGCTTGTCCAATCGTTCTAATAACTTTTCAGCTTTACCCGCGTTATCTATCTGTTCAGGATGGATGCCTAGACTTTCGAGTTTCTTTACCTGTTGCTCAGAAGGTGGTCCCATTTCCCATCCGAATGACGGAACATAACTGGACAAGTCTTCGGCTTGAATACTCATTTCAAATTGCAAGGGATCCACAAGTTTGCGTTTACGACTCTTCATTTCCGCTAATTGCTTGGCAAGCGCTTCTTCACGTTGTTCAATGACATCCTCTGCAGCTGTTTTCTCGACCGCTTCCAGATCTAGCGGAACGCCTGCAGCTTCAATCTGTTTTGTCATTGCATTGGCTAATTCGTCATTATCAGCAATTAAATGTGCCGGATGACATAGTTCGTGCCTGTCTGTATGCCAAAGAAAATCGAGTAACAATAATTCAGTTTTACCTTCATAAAGTCGGGTACCGCGCCCCACCATTTGTGAATATAGGCTTCTTACTTTTGTTGGACGTAACACAACTACGCAATCGACAGATGGGCAATCCCAACCCTCGGTTAGTAGCATCGAGTTGCACAAAACGTTGTATTTATCATTCTCGAAATCTTGCAAAATTTCAGCGCGGTCTTTGGACTCTCCGTTAACCTCAGCTGCACGAAATCCTTTCTGATTTAAAATCTCTGTAAACTTTTGACTTGTCGCAACCAGTGGGAGAAAAACGACTATCTTTCTATCACTCGCCACTTTTACAAATTCATCTGCGATTGATTCGAGATACGGATCTAACACCGAACCTAATTGACTTACGCTAAAATCTCCTGCCTGCTGCCCTACTGTCGATAAATCTAATTTCAAGGGAATCGTCAATGCTTTAATCGGACTTAGATAACCTTCTTTAATTGCCTTTGGGAGTGTGTATTCATAGGCTATATTTTCATAGTAATCACCTAGATTTTTCATATCTCCTCGGTCGGGTGTAGCTGTTACCCCCAATACCTTCGCGTCTTCAAAATGAGCCAAAACTCGTTGGTAACTGTTGGAAATACTGTGATGTGCTTCGTCAATAATTATTGTGTCGAAGAAATCTTTATCGAATTGTGCAAGACGTTTTTCTCGCATCATCGTTTGCACGCTTCCGACAACAACCCGATACCAACTACCGATAGATGTTTCTTCTGCTTTTTCTGTTGCGGTTTTCAATCCGGTACTTTGTTCTAATTTGTCTGCTGCTTGATCTAATAATTCACCCCGATGGGCAAGGACGAGAACACGCTCGCCCTTTTTCACACGGTCTTCAATAACTTTACTGAATACAATCGTTTTTCCAGTGCCAGTAGGAAGGACCAATAACGTGTTTTTAAATCCTTTTTCTTCCCAATCTTTCTGAATGGCAACCCTAGCACCCTCTTGATAGTCTCGAAGTTTCATTTTCATCAATTATTTCCCCTCCTAGAATTGACCCGGTGTAAATCCGCCTTGTTGCGGTGGCGCATTTGTCGGAAATGGTGCCTGTTGCTGTTGCGTTTGTTGTTGTACTGGCGGTTGATATGCCGGTGGTTGCTGATATTGTTGTTGAACTGGTGGCGCTTGGTACTGATTTTGTGCAGGTTGCTGATAAGTCGGTTGCTGTGGTGCTCCGTTATGTTTCAAGTAATCTTCATATGGCAAGAAAGTTTTTATTTTATTGTTCGTCTTATTGTTATACGTGTCTTGGAATAGTTCGCATCTGCCTTTTGCTCCGGTCACTGCTCCCCAATTCATACGTACGGCTTCCCCTTCTTTTTTCTGTCCAATCGATGAAAAGAATGCCGAAAGGAAACCTTCTGTGATTGAGTGCAAATATAAGCTGTGTAGCACATTAGTAGCTCCGTGTTCGCCACCATCGATATGGATTGTCAAAAGCGCTTCATTGCAAGCAGGTAACTTATCACTCCCTTTAAATCTTCTGCGTTCAAATTTTTCTACCGTGAAATTATATTCACCCGCTGGCAAAAGTTTATAAACGGGACCATCCTTTTGAATTTCATCATCCCAACCAAATTCGCGTTCTTGTGTCATTTATTTTTCCTCCTATATAATGCGTTTTTATTTAAAACGGCAAATCTAATCCTGCTGCTTTTATCTTTTCTAAAACCTGCGGCCAAGCTCCGACTAATACACCATTAATAAAGCCTGGGTCATAATTTGCGATCGGTGTATCAATCGGGTAATACCCTTCTTGGCCAACGACGGTTTGAATTGCGTCTTCTGTCACTCCGTCTTTTATCATTAAATCTTGTAACGCCTGCGGGATAGCTGAACTTATTAGCGCTGGTGGATTGTATGGCTCTTGTGCAGGAGCCGGTTGAACTGGAACTTCTGGTTGTTGCACAGGTGGTGCAACTGGTGACTGTTGCGGTTGCTCAACGACTGGCGGTTGACTTGGTGCTTGTTGCTGAACTGGTGGCTGTGTCGGCTCCATTGGTGGAGTTTGTGCCGGTTGCTGATAAGTCGGTTGAATAGGTGGCTCTTGTGGTGCTTCATTGAATATGTGAGCAATTTGTGCATACTCAAGTGGCAATTCATCTGGTAAGTTCTGCCGATTTTTTGCGTCCCATGCAGGATGATGTGTTGTGTAGATTACACGTCTACCACCTTGCGCCTTGTGTTTCTTTCCGTTCTCGTCTGCTGCAACACTGAATGTCTTATAATTTAGAAACAACAACATATCTGCCCATTCTTTGACTAGCGGTGCTACCTTCTTACTCAACTTCAATTGATAGCGGTCGTATGATCCCATTTCGTCAGGTTGGTCGAACTTAATAATTTGGCTATGTGCAGCCAAAACGACATGCATTCCTGCCTCTACAACGTCAGATAATTTATTTAGAAATCGTCCAAATTCTTCTTCTAAAAATACGTAACCTTTTCCATACCCGAAATCCTCGATTCCTTTTTTTGAATGCGTAACACAAATCGAAAGTATGCAGAGTCGTTCTGTCCAATCTGCCGTATCGATAATTAAAGTCTCGTACACACCCATTTGGAATTGACTTTTCGCCCAATCAACTTGTTGATTAATCATTTGCCAACTGCTCGGTCTAGGTAAACGTGTAACATTTAATTCCGTTGTCGAACCTTCCGTGTCTATAAATACAGGTTTAGGAAAATGTGACGCTAGTGACGACTTCCCTACTCCCTCTGGTCCGTAAATTACAACTTTTTTTGCAGTCTGTAATTTTCCGCTAATTACTTGCATTAAAATTCCCCCGCTTTCCATGTAGTTGTTGGTGCTGGTGCTGGTGCTGGTGCTGGCGCTACTGGTGTTACTGGTGTTACTGGTGGCGCTTGATGCACTGGCTCTTCTGGAATGATAGCTTGTCCTTCTACGTAGCCATCTTCGATGATGATGGAACACTCCTCACCAGAACTAACTCTTGTTGCAATCGCCTGTAGCCCTTCTTCTTCGAGCCATTCGCCAAACTCTCTCAACGATTCCAAGTCCATTTGCTCCAACTTGTCCAGGATGATAAATCCGCAATCTGGTTTAAGTTTACGAACAATCGCCGTAGACACTTTCAGTTGGTCAGAACCGCTCATGTTGTCCCATTTCTGGCCATTGTAGATGAGCTCCCCATCTGCTACCCCTAGACCTTCTAATGGCAAGTCTGCATTTGAGAGTAAATCGGACTTTTGTTTGCGTAAGTCATTAATCGTTACAGTGAATTTGTCATATTGAGCACGGTATTCGCTTGCATCCGTTTCGGCTTTGTCTTTATCAAGATTGGCGCGAACCTTTCTATTAATCTCGTCAACTTGTTGGATATTGCGTTGTAATTCATCTGTTGACTCATCATGAAGATCCAGGGCAGATTTACGAGCAGTTTCCAAGTCTGATGCTGTTTGGGTATGTTTCTCATTCATCGCCTGCAGCTGATTCGTAAGCTGTTGAATTTGCTGACTTAATTGAGCAATGCCACTTTCCTCTTGTTGAAACTGATATTCGATATGTGATACCTGTTCACGTTTCCGTTGATTCTCACCATTCTTTGCTAGAATCGCTTGTTGCTGCTGAATTAAATCTGATGCTGATATCGGCTCTTTCGGTGCATCTGGATAGAAAGTCTGTTCATCTGCAAATTTCTTCTTTTGGTCTGCAGTTTGGCCGACGAATAAACGTTTGTTATAAATTTCATTTTCTTCTTTTTCTAACTGAAATAATTTATCACCAACACCAATGATTTGAAGTAATGTATCAGCTTTTTCTTTGCTGGTAGAATGAATGAACTTCGGTAAATCAATCGCCAATTCTTCTACAAAGCTATTTAATAATTGTTGACCTGCCTTTTCGCCGTTTGGATCAACAACTTTTAAGTCACTGTTTTTTCCTTTACGTTCCACGACTAATCCATTTGACAATACAATGTGGAGATATGGTGGTGTCATGCTCCCCTCACGATGTGCTTGTGATGGACGATACTTGTTACCACCCAATCCCCAAGCAATTGAATCAAGTATGCTTGTCTTGCCTTGCCCGTTTCTGCCACCGATTACCGTTAAACCGTTTGGTGTCGGCTCAATTTTGACAGCTTTAACACGTTTCACATTTTCAATTTCCAATTTATTTATTTTAATCACGGTTTTTCCCCTTTCTAATTTACGTGCTATAATTAAGTTGACATTTTCATTGTTACAAGCGGCCCTCTGCAAAGGGTCGTTTTTATGTTTCGAATTGATTTGCAACTACTTTATCAATCTGTACTAACTTAAATTGACCTTTGGTTAAAACTAACTCCAATTCTTTAGCATTAAGATTGTTAGCATTAAACTTAATGATTTTTTTAAGTTTATAAGTTTTGCTAGTCCCGCCTATTGAGATGTCACCTTTAGCCATATCCACTGAATAACTTAAAGCCCCTTCTTCGGCATCAAAAGTATTGTAAGTTTCTTTTTCATTGTTGTAGTTATAACCGCCAATTTCACCGATAACGATATAAATATCCATCTCTCTCACCCCTTTCAAAGTTTCATAGATTAACCAATAATGTGAAACTTGACGTCTGGATTGAATCTCACTACATCATCAACCAATTTCCGAACAATGATTTCAAAGTTTGACTTTGCTGTGTTAATCCCGTTCACATTGATGTGCTACATGCCTTCTTCGTTTTGCCAAACTTCCAGCTCAATAGTTTCCAATGGGATCAACCTCCCCATAATTTGCGTTTGAATCATCAATAATTAATGATTCGTGCGCATACTCAGAAAAATAATTGGCTTCATTTAAATTTTGAATCCGCTTGTCCGCTGTTAAATTTTTAATTTTATTGGTTAGCGGATGACGTACAATCATGCCTGGTACTTTTTCAATTGGTTGAACAGCTTCCAAAAAATTTACTGGAATCTCAATCTCCAACGCTCGTGCTAGTGCGATAGCTTTGCCAATCCATTCGTTGAATATGTCAGATGGATTGCATTTTGCGATACCTTTGAAACGTACATTTCCAGTATCAGCTCCTCTTAAAAGGCACGCGACAGTTCGTTTTTCTGCATTAACTATAAATTCATCGATAACACACAATTGAGAAGCGGTAATTCGTTCCAAATCTATATACGGTTTATCGAAATTTTCGTCTGCGGATTGTTTGCGTGTATACTTTTCCACAAACTCTTTAGTCTGCTGAATCAATTCCGCACGTTGTTGGTTGGGTGATTTAACTGTTGCAACTGCCCATGGTGGACCGTCTTGTAATACGTCGGTTATTTGGTCTGATTCATCCTTTCGCATACGTTCATCAAGCCGTCTACCCATTTCAAGTCCAACGTCACTGTACACTTCCAACAACTGACGAGTCGTCAATACTTTTAAATTCATTATTCATCCTCCTCTAATTTAGTAACCGTAATATAATTTCCGTGTTTGCTGTTTGCCCGCTTGCGCTGATACGCTGGCATAGAATAATAATAGATTGTGTTACGTTTAACTCCGTGTGCTTTCGCTAGCTCGTCCAATGTGCCGATGTAGAGTAAGTTGTCTCCCCGATACATCGCGTATTCATTCATTGCTTAATCACCACCCCCAACTTTGACTAACTCGAAAGTTTTCTGGCGGACCGTAAAGTTTTCCTACTTCCTCACGTTCCATATCATGCTCTAACCGGCAATGCGCTTTCGTGATGACTGTTCCCGTGTGACTACATTCAGGAACCGGACACCTTACAGCCATTCCATTTCTGCCGAACCAAATATTGTCGTCCATTCTTCACACCCCTCAACTTTTTATCTTTGTGCCGCAAAATAAAGCAGTGTCAACTTTTGTTGCAGTGATAAATTTTTCCATGCTTTCACGCTTATCTTCATTGAGCTGGTCCCTCCATTCTGTTTTATGTGCTTTTAACCTCTAACGCGTTTGTAACTTCGCTCCACAATACTCGTAATGTTTTTGTTCCTTCGCCCCAAGCGCGTAATAGAAGTAGTGCCTTATCTGGATCAACCGATGCGAGCTCAGATAATTTCAATGGAAGCCTTGCATTCATTTCTACTAATTCACGAGGAATCAATGTCTCTCACCTCTTCATTCTTTAAGTTAGGTATTTCACGTCCATTTCTTAACTACCTTTAAACGGTAGTATCATTTAAAAAAATTTCATCATCATACCCACCATCATCAACTATGGGTAAGCGAATCATTTCTTCCGGAATGTTGTATAGTTTTGCAGCTCTTTTTAATGTATGACCCGGTATCGCGGTGACCCCTCGTTCGTAATTACTTAGAGTTTTGGCTGTCACTCCTACTTTAGGAGCCGCTTCTTCTTGTTCTAAATCCGCATTTACCCTAGCGGCTTTTAATGAAATCTGAAACATTCTGTCACCTCCTGTCGAACTCGTACCCTTACAATACTACCGTTTAAAAGTACTGTCAAGGGTTTTGATAAAAGGAAATACTTATTAACGGTACAATAACACTTTACTTCTCTACCGATATTCGGTAGTATAGAGATAGATAGGGGGTGAACACAATGAAAAACGCCGAAACAATGAAGTTAATTTTAGTTGAAAACTTAAATTATTACTTAGCAAAGAAAGGATTTAATCAAACCGACATGGCCCGGGACTTAAATTTTCCCGAAACCACAGTATCCAATTGGATGAAAGGTGAAACATATCCTCGTCCTGATAGGCTTCAAATGATGGCCGATTACTTCAAAGTTAGGCGTTCAGATTTAACGGAACAGAGAGCAACTAACATTATTGAAGTGTCTCAACAAACGGTAAGAATTCCAGTGCTTGGGGAAATTGCTTGCGGTGATCCAATTCTCGTCGCAGAGAACTTTGAGGACTACCGCACAGTATTGGCAGACAATCTTCCAGCAGGTGACTTAGTCTACTTGCAAGCAAAAGGCGATTCGATGCATCCGACAATACCCGATGGTGCGATGGTATTAATTCGGATTCAGGAAGAAGTTGAAAACGGAGAGATAGCAGCCGTAACATTTAGTTTAAATGCTCATGCCACACTTAAAAGAGTTAAGAAGCAGAATGGATTCACTGTATTGATGCCGGACAATTCAACACATGAGCCGATTGTGATAACAGCAGATAATCCTGTAAGAATAATTGGAAAAGCAATGAGATTTGAACAAGAACTTTAATTACTAGCGCTAGCAATTAAAAAAGAAAAGAGTAGCTCATACGCTGCTCTTTTCTTATACCTAGAAAGGAGATTGTTTTAAGTGAGAGTGGCGATTTACATCCGTGTATCAACTAAACTCCAGGAAGATAAATTCAGTCTTAGCGCGCAAATATACGAGTTAACGAAGTATGCAAATGCTCAGGGATGGGAAATAGTCGATACTTTTAAAGATGTTGATAGTGGAACCAAGTTAGAAAAAGTTGGACTAGAAGCTATGTTGGATGCAATAGAGGAAGGCCTAGTAGATGTAGTCTTGTGTATTGAACAAGATCGTTTATCAAGATTAGACACTGTTAAATGGGAGTATTTAAAAGGCGTGCTTCGGGATAACCAAGTTAAAATAGCTGAGCCCGGCAATATTGTAGATTTATCTAACATAGATGATGAATTTATGTCAGACTTGAAAAACTTACTGGCACAACGATCTAGAAAAGACATGTTGCGTAAAATGGCACGTGGAATTAGACAGCGTACCCGAGAAGGTAAAGTTTGGGGTCCTCAACCTGAGGAATATTTATACGACTCGAAGACTGAAATAATATCAGTGAATGAGAATAGATCATGGTTAATTCCTTTCATAGATGATAAGTTCCTGAAAGAGAAAATGGGCTTGACTGCAATTAAAAGAGAGCTGGACAAGCTATGCACGTCACCCCAGGGCAAAGAATGGAATGAGTCATTGATACAGGCTAAATTAAAACGTAAAGCCTACCATGGTGTATTTGAACGTAAATTTAGAGCTGAAACTATTTCAGTACCGGACATTTATCCAGTATTAAGAACTGAGGAAACATATAATCGAATACAGGCCGAGCTTGAAAGGCGCTATAACTGGAAGCCATCAGAACCTCATATGTTGCGTGGTATAGCTTTAGTATGTGCGACTTGTAAGAACCCTCTCTTCATTGAAAAGTCTACAGTACCAGGCAGACGCGAAGGACAAGAGTACTATTCGTATTCTATGGCTCATTCAAGCAAAAAACTAAAAGATTTATGTAGCAGCAAGCCATACATCAATGTAAAACGTATTCAAAATCAATTAATTGAAGCAGTGAAAGATATCCTATCCAATCCTGAGAATGCGGAACGGTATATAGATTCTGGATTCGATGAAAATGAAGTATCTAAATTAGGTAAAGATATTAAACGTCTTGATGAACACAAACAAAAAGTTCAAGAAAAAACTGATAGGCTTCTTGATTTGTATCTTGATGGCAACTGGAAGAAACAAACCCTAGATAGTAATCGCGCTAAACTAGATGGTCAATTAAATAATATTGAAAAAGAATTAAAAGAGTTGAAGCACAAACGAAATTTAATACAACGAAACCAAATCAACTATGATACTATTTTAGAGTTTCTGACAGTAGCTGACCGTTTTGAGGAAATTATAGATGTTCAGGATCAGCAAGATATATTAGGTAACCTTTTCCCTTCTGCTACTCTAGATGTTGAGAAGAAGATGTTTACCTTACATGCTTACCTTCCACAAGACATTACAATAGACATAAAAGTTGAAATAGAATCAACTGAAGCAGTTAGAGATCGAGAAACGTTAGAACTTGCCAGAGCAAGATATGATCAAGCCCAAAAATACTTGAACGAGAACCCGGGTATTACTTTGAAAGCTCTAGGTGAAGCTCTAGGAAATCAGCCGCGCACTTTAAAGATAGACCAAGAACGATTCGGTTCTTTTGAAAATTTAGCACCACATTGGGATTGTCCCGATCTAAGACGTGATAGGATTAACGCAATAAAAAAAGAACTGACACTCGACCCTGAAGTAAGCCTAAGAAACTTGTCAATCGCAACAGGAATATACCGTAAGTTAATTGGCAAACTGATACAAGAAGAGAACCTAAGGGCTTGATACTATTGACTTTGGCGCTTATGGGTAAACAAGTGCAATCACTTTACTTCATAGCTTGTCTTACTACACAATGCGCTGTTAATGAATACATGGTCGTTGTCTTCCCTGAGCCAGTTGGACCGGTCAGAAAGATTAGCCCTTGTTCCTTTGAACTTGCGCGGGTCAATTTTTCTGCCCACTCTTTTTCAAGACATAATTGTTCAATTGGAACGATTCGGTCATGTTTTTGCAGCCGAATTACTACACTTTCTCTGAATCGAATAGCTGGGATGGTTGATACACGAAAAGAATAGTTTTCTTCTTGTATCAGTTTGTGAAAGGAACCACTTTGGGGTTTACGTTTGTCGGTAATATCTAATGAGGAAAGAAACTTATAAAATGAAATCATTCGAATCGCTAATTGGTGTACAATTTTACTAAATGCATGTAACTTTAGATCTTTTTTAAATAAAACAGTATACCCTTCCTCTGAAGGGACGAGATGAATATCCGTCGCTTCATATGCAATGGCACTTTCAAGAAGTTGCATACTTTTTCGTTCAATAACATTTTCTGGTTTGTTCATTGAACACCCCTCTTTCAAATGAATTGATCGTGTAAACTCACTATCGGTTGACTGCTAACCGATAGCTCAAGTATACAACAAGCTTAATTCAATTGGAATACTTTACAAGAAGCTTGATTTTTGATGACCAAAACGACGTCAACATGAAATTTCCATGCAGAATTCCACCGCAAAATTGAATTTTAATTTATTATTATTTTTAATACTTCCTAATAACACGACTTCGTCACAAACTTTTATTGATTTGAGTTTACATATGGAGCTGCTATCCTTTATAATAGATAGGAGCTTATTGTATTGTAATAAAGGAGGGACACACACATGGATAACATGTTCAAGTTAATGGGCTGGTGGACGGGCATATTCGCAGTTCTATTTTTTGCTGGTGATATGTATACCGCATCGCTTCTATTTGTGGCTAGCACAATCTTCTTCCTGCTCCTAGGATATCTAAATTTAACGGAGCGTATGTATATGTACATGTTTGCCAGTTATTTAATGGTATTCATGGTTGGTTTCAGTTATTACGCAACGTTTATTCACGTACCAGGTGGCGGACACTAATTCAATGTTACAAAACAAAAAACAGCCTTCATTGGCTGTTTTTTTGTTTTATTATTATGTGTGGCGTGATTGTTCTCTTACTATGAGGTGAACTCGTTTTATTCACTTCAATTAAAATCCATTCAAAAACGGATTCCCATCCATTTCATTTGACGGCGTTGTCGTAGGTCCATGACCCGGATAGATAATAAAGTCAGCCCCCAACGTCAAAAGCTTATTGTGAATCGAGGATAGAAGGATATCAGTGTCCCCACCAGGCAAGTCTGTTCGTCCAACCCCTTGGTTGAATAACGTATCTCCTACAATCGCAAAGCGCTCCTCAGGAAAGACAAAGCTAACACTTCCAATTGAATGACCCGGTGTGTGTAGTACGTTAAATGTAAAGGCTCCTATTGTTTTTATGCCTTCCTTTGAAAAAAGAAAGTCAGCCTCTCTATTTTTAACCACAGGTAGTGTCGGATAACGAGTCGATCCATTTTGAATTGGGTCTGTGAGTGTATCCTTCTCAAGTTCATGAATATAGACTGGTATGTTAAATTCATCTCGGACAATGTCAACTGCACCTATATGATCAAAATGTCCATGCGTTAAAAGAATTGCTACAGGTTTAAGTTCATTTTGACGAATCATATCAATTATGTGCTTACCCTCTTCACCTGGATCGACAATTAAACAATTCTTACTTTCGTCTTCAATTATGTAACAGTTAGTTTGAATTGGACCTAATGGAAAAGTTGTTACGTTTAACATTTTTCTTTCCTCCCTTTACGTTAGTTTAAGCAAATCGTAAATTGAATTCAACTAATTGTCATTAATATCGCTCGACAAAATTTGAAATTCAGCTTACAATAGAGAAGGAGTATTGCTAAATCGGCATTCATTTTTTTAACTTTGAAAGGAGTGTCTTCCTACATGAATTTATTAATGGTTATATTCGGTCTAATCGGTATTTTTGCTGCGATTGGAACAGTACAAGCATTCAAAGAGAGAAACGTTCTAAGTATAGTATTCAATTTCGGAGCTTGTGTAGTTTTCGGCGGTTTTACAATTGCTACGATTATTACTCAGGGTTTTCCACCTTCTTTGTAAAAATTTATAACAAACTGATTCGTTAGCGTTGAACTGAGCTCCATTTAATGGACAGTTTTTAAAAGCGACTTTCTAATCTACGCTGCAATGAGATGACTTCGGTATTATGCCGGAGTCATCTTTTTTAAATCTTTTTTTCCCTTATTCCGATAATGATCCATGTATCCATTTACATTACTCTTCTCTATAGCAGATTCTTGCTACTCTGTAGTCTTAAGCGCTATTCATCTCGAATGGCAGGAAAATTTTCTTCAGTAGACATAGACATGAAGACAAAAAACGAAAAGGTAGACCTTATGTAAAAAGGTCTACCTTCTAGCGTTCGGTTCAGCGTATATAAATCAAGTTGTATTTTAAAAAACTAATAATCCTTTAAGAACAACCAAGTAAATTCTACCTTTTTTTGTATATCAATCAAATTCTCACTTGCATTTCCACTCAAACACCTATTTCCGTCCGAGGAACATAATAGAGGGGTTAAGTTGAAATCTTCTTTGATTACAATCGGTTCTCCATTTTGTAATTTTACAAGCATAAAAGGTTCTTGTAAATTATCTAACTCGCCACCTTCATGTGTAGCTAGTGTTATGAATTCTTCATTTCCAATCCACTCAATTTCTGGAAAAACCCATTCAGAGTAATTGCTAACCGCCGGTAATGTCCAAGAATTCACAGATTCGCCTTGGCTATCAATTAATTTATATTCTGCTTTTCCATCTACAATCTGTACGGTTAACAAAGAATCCCCATTTGTTTCGAAATGCACTATCTCCTCATACTCCATTGGCTCTGATAACTTAGTTTCAAAATTATACTTTTGAAGTCTGCCGCCGTCCAATGGGTGTTCAGGAATATAGGCCGATACAATTTGTTGACCTAACCATTTAGGAAATGGATCATCAACTGGAATCATGCCAAGTTCTTTCTCATCACCATTATATAATATGACATCATATGTCCAGTCTGGATAAAATGCAGTGAATAGAATCTTTCTTGGATCTTCATCATTCCATTCAATCTCCAGTTCCGAGGAAGCAATTGAAATTTCATCCAATACAACGCCTTCTAATGAAATTACTTTTACGGTCGCAGAACTTGAATCATTTGATGTATGTAATAATATTCTTTCTTTTGTTGGATGTATCTTTGCGTCTATAATAATCATTGATTCATTATAAAGTGTAGCTATTTTACCAGTCTCCACATTAACTTTTTTTAATAAATAAATACTCTCTTCTTTTTCAACAAAAACAATTTCAGCGTCATTTAACCACCCCACAACAAAGTGAAATTTAGCTGCATCTAATTCAAGAGTTTTAAAGTTATCAACTTCAATTTCATCATTGCTGTCATCAGTCGGAGGAGCTTCAACTTCAACTTCATCTATTCCGATATTGGATTTCTCGCAACTCATTAATAATAGAAGAGCTAAACTAATGACTATTGCAATTTTTTTCAACGCCTCCCCACCCTTCGATATAAACTTTGTAAATCCACCAAATTATTGTTAAAAAAATACTGCACGAATGGAACTGTGCAGTATAGGTGAAGATTACTCTATTTCGTTTTCATTGATTGTAGAATAATTAATTTGCTCTTCTTTAAATCTGAGTAAATCTCCATTTATAATCAAGTCGGAATATTCTAGCTCATCCACCGACCTTTCTAAATATGGCGCACATAGTTCATTTTCAACTTCAAGTCCTGTCTCACTGTCGTAACATATTTCACTCGTATATACATACTTATCCGTTACGAATCGACCATCTCTAAACACAATGAACTCTTCATAATCTGGTGAGAATATATCAGAGCCTAGTTGAATATCACCTTTTGTATCCAGCCCCATTAGGTGAAGCATTGTAGGTTTTAAATCTATTTGACCAGTAACCTTTTCAATTACTTCGCCTTTTTCAGAACCTGGAATATGAATGAAAAGTGGAACTTCTTGAAGTTTTGCATTGTCAAAAGCCGTGATTTCTTTGTCTAAATACATACCCATTGCTTTATTGTGATTTTCAGAAATCCCGTAATGATCACCATACATGACAATAATTGAATTGTCGTATAGACCTTTCTCTTTTAACTCTTCAAATAATACTTTTATTGCCTCATCCATATAACGCACAGCTTGAAAATAACGATTAAGTGTGTTGGAGTTTGAATTATACTCCGGAATAAGCATGTCTTCCTCGTCTAAAGTAAACGGGAAATGGTTTGTTAATGTGATCAGTCTTGAATAGAAAGGTTGCGGCATTTCAGTCATTAATTCTACTGATTGCTCAACAAAGGGAATGTCTTTCATACCCCAGTTGACAGCTTCATCTTCATTAATCGAATAGCTATTCACATCATAAAAGTTTTCTATATCCAACGCTTTATACATAATATCACGATTCCAGAAACTGGAGTTATTAGCGTGCATTACGTTCGTATAGTAATTATTTTCTGCAAGTCGCTTAGAGAGTGAATTATAGGTATTTCCACTATGTGTGAAAAATACCGCACTACCGTTACGTGGATAAAGTGAATTTTCAAGTATAAACTCTGAATCGGATGTTTTACCTAAACCAGTTTGATGATAAAACTGCGAAAAGTAAAATGTATCAGGATCTTTTGTCAGCTCATTTAGAAATGGTGTAATCACATGGCCGTCCATTTCTTCATTAATCACGAATGATTGAAGTGATTCCAATGAGACAGCTATGATATTTCTACCCTCTGCAATTCCAAACATTTCAGGATCAGGTGCTACATAGTTTGCGTTGCTATAGTTTTCAACTTCAACTAATTCACTGCCATCAGCCAATGCTCTTTGTGCATGTGATTTAGATTGAATGAAAACGTCATAGATATGGTAATTGTAAGTACCGATGTTTTTAACGAGAAGTTCACGATCAAATGTACGTGTTAACAGTTGTGGTCTTTGCGTTTCTGCAAGCCCCAAATTTAACATCATGACAGTTGCAGCCATAATAAAGTACAATTTTCGAGCGACCTTCCCATTTACTACAGCAGTTTCGACAGATTTAGGGATTTTACGTATCGCCAAGAAGACAATAAGCACATCCGTAAAGAAAAAGATGTCGGTGATATTCATATTCGAAGTTACCGATGATGATAAATCATTAAAATTGCTCGTTTGAAATAATAATGGCAATGTAATAAAATCATTGAAAAATCTATAGAAGACGGCATTTGAGAACATCACAATTGATGTAAGCAAACTTACTGTGAATATATAAATGTTTCTTCTTTTCGTATTCTTGATGAATAATGCGATCCCGTAAACAAATAATAAGAAGCTAAGCGGGTTCATCAAAAGTATGAATTCCTGCATCATATTATCGATTGTCATATTAAAACTAGTTTTATATCCGATATATGTCGTAATCCATGTTGCCAAAATGGCAATAATTAGTATGGAATGTTTGGGCCATTTAAAATTTTTCATTACCTAATTCTTCCTTTCAAATAATACTCTAAGATTAAGTCTTGCCACACATTTTTGTGTGACTGCACTACATAATAGACGTATAGAATCGTAAAAAGTTTCATGTATAGACAAGATGAGGACTAAAGTTTGTCGGAAGTAGTTCTTTAGTTCTACACTTCCTTTTCCCATTCACTTCTCAATATTAAAATGGCTTTTAAATAATCATCTTGTTGGAGTAAACCACTATCATATAAATCTTTAACTTCTGACTTCATTAAATCAATATCATCTTTCCGATTACCTGTATATACATATATCCCAAACCTTTTCAGTAATTGTATGATACTGAGCAGATTTTTCATTGGCTATTCTCACCTTTCTTAGAAGTAATTATGCCATTTTCAGTGATAACCTTTTGAACTGGGATATCATGTTCCTCAAAAGGAACTGTGTCTACGGTTTGCTTTTCAAAAGCTAATGAAATGATATCACCACTAAAATCATGCAAATAGCGGTCGTAATAGCCGCCACCAAAGCCGATTCGATAACCGTTATCCGAAAAAACGACACCTGGAACAACCTGTAAGTCGATATCTGCTTTTTTCACTGATTTCGTAATTCTTGTTATTGGTTCTTGTAAGTCCATATAAACCTCTTCTAATTGCGCATAGGAAGTAATGATTCTAAAATCCATTTCCCTTGTGATACGATTACATTTCGGGACTGCGATATTTTTCCCTAACACCCAAGCTGCTTCAATTATCGGTTTTGTGTCGACTTCCGGAAAGCGTGAAATTGTTATGCCTATGATTGAAGCGTTGATAAATTCAGAGGAGTGTATGAAGTTTTCTTTAATAGCAAGTGACATTTCATTATATTCTATTGTCGGTACTGACTTTAATTGTTTGAGCATTTCAACTCGTAAAATAGTCTTTTCCTTTTCCATAGGTATACCCCCTATTTAAATGAAAAAACCAAAACCAATGATGGTTTTGGCCTGAGCAATTATTTCGTTTCACGGTGTAAAGTTTGTTTTCTTTCACGTGAGCAGTATTTTTTCATTTCAAGACGTTCAGGATTGTTACGTCTGTTTTTCTTTGAAATATAATTGCGCTCACCGCATTCTGTGCAAGCAAGTGTAATGTTTACGCGCATGGTTGTCCCTCCCACTCATCAGACTATAAATTTAAATATGAGCATGATTTATACGACTTATTAATTATAACACGAACCGTATCGATGTCCAGTAGAACATATAATTAATTTGATGAAAATTTAATCTCCTGATTCATTCTCATTTTCGTCATTGTCATCCTCTAACAATATATCATCCTTATTAAAAGGCTGTTTAATCGTAAATACTTCATCTAATAAGTCTACATTGTTCTTTTTCTTTTCTTTCAGCTCGAAATACTTCATGACAGCAGCCTCAACAATTTCGTTTTGAACAGCATCATATTTATTAGGATCTGTCGACATGTTTGGAATGACGACTGCATAGGCAATCTCTGGATTATCAAACGGTGCATAGCCAACATGCGACAGAGTTATTGTATTGCCGTAATAATTATATTTTTTCCTTTCGGGATCATTAGGATCTAGAACACTGATTTCGGATTGAGCCGTACCCGTTTTCCCAGCTGCTTTAAAGTCCGTATCTTGAAAAAGGGTTCTAGCCGTTCCACGTGGTCCGTAATAGGTATAATACATTCCTTGTTTGACTCTGTTGATTTCTTCATCTGTATTTTTAATGCGATTTAATACGTTAATGGGTGTTTCTTCTGCAATTTGACCAAACACCTCACCATCTGGAGAGGGTTCACGAACTTCTTTCAATACTTTAGGAGCTACTCGATAGCCATCATTCGCAATTGTCGAAACATATTGTGCTAGTTGAAGTGTCGTATATGTTTCAAACTGACCAATTGCATAATCTAATATATTTCCTTTTTTATCAGGCCGGGATGTATATCCACTAACCTCTCCTGGTAGATCTACACCGGTAAGACTCCCTAAACCGAATGACTCAAATGAATTTTTCATGATATCAAAAGCTGACCAATTGATTGATAAGGGTTTACCTCTTTGATATGTTCCATCCCCAATTCCTATCGCGGTTTTCCACATATATACGTTGGAAGATCGACCAATCGCTTCTACATCATTTATTGGGACACGGCTAAATGTTCGGTTGAAAACTGAATATCTAGATTTCGCTATTGTATCTCCTAAAAATTGTAACCCTTCATCCATTTTCGTCTCGCCAACTCTTGCCCCGCCTTCTTGATAACCAGTTAAGAGCGTAGCCATTTTCACAGTTGATCCAACGGTATAAGCACCCGCAAATGTACCGAATGAGTAATCGGAAATTTCATTTTTTCCGGTTTCTCTATTCCGATCCACACGCTTACCAACGAGAGATAGAATTTCTCCGTTTTTCGGATTCATCATCACTAGAAATGCGTTTTCTAAGGCTTGAGCATTCGGACCATTTTTCAATTCTAATAACTTCTCTGAAACAATATCTTCTAGCGCATCATTTAACTCGCTATCAATGGTTAATATTAAATCTTTTCCAGGTACACCTTCACGAATCGTGTTCGTTTCAACTACTTTTCCCGTACGGTCTTTTACATTTTTCACGATTGTTTTTTGTCCTTGAAGGAGTTCTTCGTATTGTTGTTCGATGAAGCTTCTGCCAACCCGATCATTTCTGGAATAGTCACGCGCTAGATAATATTCAAGTTGGTCGCTTGGAATTCCTTGATCAGGTGTCGTCGTCGTTCCCAGGATGGTGTTGTAAGACTTTCTAACGCGTACCCAGTCAGTTGTTGTATTAACACCCGGTAGTTCACTAAGATGCTCAGATACAGTTGCAAACTCCTGATCCGTAACATCCTCACTTTTAATAATTTGAGGAGAAAATGCATAACCTGACATCATTTCGCGATAAATGGCTAGCAATTCTAAATCATCTTTTGTGAGTGACTCAATTTCCTCTTCTGTAATACGTTCACGTGTCAATCGATTAATTTCTCTTTGTATTTCAGATGCTTCCCCTTTTAGACTATCCATTTCTTTTTTAGTGACTTTTTCTGCTGCTGCTTCACTATTATTCAATATCCAAAAATCGCGTTTATCACCTAGTGTTACTCGATTGGTTTTTTGCTCAATTAATCCTGCCAATTCTTCCGCAATATCTAACATTTCTTTCGTCGTGGTTGAAGTAGTTTTTGTATAAGTAATTGCGTTTCTCGGTTCATTATCCACTAGTATTCTACCATCACGGTCAAATATTCTTCCGCGCGGGACACTTGTATTAACAGATATTTCTTCAATTTTTTCTAAAGCTCGAACATACTCTTCACTTTTCACAATTTGCAGATAACCAAGTCGAAGAATAAGGCCAGAAAAGAGAATAAATATCAGGAAGAATAGGAGGTTCATGCGAAAAGCAATATGTTTACGTTGTCTGACTTTAGGTTGTTCAGCTCTTTTTTCATTCTTTGTCAAAAAAATCCTCCTTCCTAATTCTTTGCTACCCGAATTATAACATTTCAAAAAGAAAAAGCACATACCTAGACGAACAAGGTATATGCTTTGTTCCTTATTTATTAAAACAAATTAATTAAACGAGTGTTTTATTTACCGAAACGTTTTTCAACTTCGTTCCAATTAACAACATTCCAAAACGCTGCCATATAATCTGGACGACGGTTTTGATAGTTAAGATAGTACGCGTGCTCCCAAACATCTAATCCTAGAAGTGGTGTTTTACCTTCCATGATTGGTGAATCTTGGTTTGGAGTAGACATAATCTCAAGTTCGCCGTCTGCTAGTACTAACCAAGCCCAACCTGATCCAAAGCGAGTCGCTCCTGCAGTTGAAAATTGTTCTTTAAACGCATCAAAGCTACCAAACTTAGCATCAATAGCCGATTTTAGTTCACCGGATGGTTCGCCGCCACCTTCTGGAGATAGAAGTTCCCAAAATAGTGAGTGATTCGCATGTCCTCCACCATTATTGCGTACTGCTGTACGTTTATCTTCTGGAACCGAATCCAAGTCTGCGATTAGGTCTTCAATTGATTTGTTAAGTAATTCTTCATTGCCTTCTAATGCATTGTTTAAGTTCGTTACATAAGTATTGTGATGTTTCGTATGATGAATATTCATCGTTTCTTTGTCAATATGTGGTTCTAGTGCATCGTATGCGTAAGGTAGTTCTGGTAGTTTATAAGCCATTTTTTCCATTCCTCCTCAGGTAATTTCTATATGAGTGCTACAGCATTAACAATAGCAAATAAAACTTAAACCATCAAATAAAATGGACTATCTGCTAATAAATACCTAAAACACAGCAATAATAAAGTATACGACCATAATTATCATCAAGAATCCTTTTGTTACAACAGATGTTAGAAATCCAATTAAGGAACCAATCCCTGTTTTGAAGGCTTGTTTAAATCCAGATTTAGAAAAGATAAGTTCTGAAATGACAGCACCCAAAAATGGACCTAGTAAAATACCACCTACCGGAATAACAAATGGCCCAATCAGAAGGCCAATCGTACTTCCCCACATTCCCGCCTTAGACCCGCCAAACTTTTTCACACCAACGAGATTAGATAATGTATCTGCAACAAATAACAAGATAATAAACAACAACTGAATTGTCCAAAACAGCCAGCTCATATCTTCAAAAGAAGCGAACAATCCATACAATAAATAACCGCCTAGTATAAAAACTGCCGATGGGATAATCGGATAAACAAGCCCTAGAAAAGCTACGATAAAACAAGCAATCGCTATAATCCAACCAATTATCTCCATGACAACTTCTCTTCCTTTTTAGATTACTGTATTATGCGCGTTTTCCGAGAATAGCTTCCGCAATATTTACTGCATGGTCACCAACTCGTTCAAGATTTGAAACGATATCTACAAATACCATACCTGCTTGTGCAGTACATTTTCCGCTGTTCAAGCGTAAGATATGATTTTTTCTAAACTTACGTTCCATTTTATCAATTAGATCTTCTTTCATGGTCACTGTTCTAGCTAAATCCATATCACCTGTGTCTAATGATTTAACAGCGTTTCCTACTGTTTCAATGGTAAGTGTAAACATTTCGGCAAGTTCATTCATTGCATCTTCTGATAAGGTTACTTTATTAACATCTCGATAATCTATTAATTCGATGATGTTTTCGAAATGATCACCAATACGTTCTATATCGCGTACTGTCTCCATTAATGTTACATGATGACCCGACTCGTCAGGTGAAATATTTACTGTTGAAAGCTCAATTAAATATTTCGTGATTTCGCGGTCTAAATTATTGATAGCATCTTCTATTTGATAGGCCGTTTCAGCGTGTTTCTTATCACCTGTTAGTAAATAGTCGTAAGTAACAGATAACCCTTGAACACTGAAATCTCCCATACGAATAACTTCTTCTTGGGCTTGTCCAATCGCAACAGATGGCGATTGTTGGATGAAATGGTAATCCAAGTGCTTAGGTCGATATTCGATTACTGTATCTTCACCAGGTATCAATTTAGTAACTAACCATGCCCAGGCACCAATAAGTGGAAATTGAATGATTGTATTCACAACGTTAAAGCTACCATGTGCAAAAGCAATTTGCATTTTATTTTCAAGTGATAATACAGTTGCAATCCATTCCACATAAGAAGTGAATTGCTTTAAGAATATGATAAATATAATGGACCCAACCACGTTAAATAGAACATGTGTCGCTGCCGCACGTCTAGCTGCAACAGAAGCTCCAATAGATGCAAGAACTGCTGTAATTGTTGTTCCAATATTATCACCAAACAAAATTGGCAAGGACGCTTTTAAATCGATTAGGTTATCTGCGTACAAGCCTTGTAAAATACCAACAGTCGCACTCGAACTTTGTACAATTAATGTTAATACCGTTCCGACTGTTAAACCAAGTAATGGTTGATCACTCATAGAAATCGTTAAATCAGTAAATGATTGAAGTTCTCGAAGTGGCTTCATTCCGTCACTCATTAATTCCAGTCCTAAAAAGAGACCTCCAAATCCAAAAATAACTTCACCAATATTTCTAACTTGATTCTTTTTAATGAAAAATATTAAGAATGCACCAACTGCCATTATAGGTAGTGCGTACTCTCCCACATCAAGACCAATAATGAATGCCGTAATCGTAGTACCGATATTTGCACCCATGATTACGCCGATTGCTTGGCGAAGGGTCATAAAACCCGCACTAACTAGTCCTACAGTAATAACTGTTGTTCCTGAACTCGATTGTATTAAGACTGTAACTATGATTCCGACTAGAACACCCATAAAAGGATTCGTTGTAAATCGATCTAAGATATCACGGAGTTTATTTCCTGCTGCTTTTTGAAGTGCATCTCCCATAAAGTTTATCGCAAATAAGAAGATTCCGAGTCCACCTATAAACTGGAATAGCATCTCCTGCCAATTCATTTCCATTCAAATGTCATCCCCATTCATCCAGTTTCAAAATTTGACCAATTATATTTGCCAACTTCCTATTATGCTTGTTAACATCCTCTATTGTAAATAGAAATTAACAAATTTACAATACCTTTACAATCGGAAAATAAAGAATTGCGGAACAACAATTCGAAATGTACTTCGTTCATTTCTTTTTAAGTAGCGATAGAATACAATTAATAATAAGGAGGCGTAAATATGAAATTACATCAGTTATTTGTAGCAAGCTTTTATGAGCCTAAGAAACTTGCTGCCTTTCGACTACTGCCTATCGGAAAAGTATTTAAATATATATTCATGTTTATATTTTTGTTTACAATTATATCATTTGGTCGTTTTTATATGAGTGATGAACTCTTGTTTGAAAGTAATCCCGATTTAGTCGATCATGGAAAGAAAATCGGCTTACTCATCTATCCAATGGCATTACTATTGCAACTAGTTATTAGCACATTTTATGTTTTTATTAGAATTACCGTATTTGCATACATAGGATCATTATTTCTAAATCTAAGAAGAAAACGATCAAATTATCTTCAAATATGGAGAACTTCCGCTTTTGCCATGACTGTACCTATGCTCCTAACAATTGGATTTGACTTCTTTCCGAAGTTTGCATCGAATGGCTTTTTAATCACTTCTATTGTCCATCTAATTTATATATTACTAGCTATTAAATACTACCCTCAAAAACGTTAACAGAAACCGAGGAATATTTCTCTCTTTCCCGCATACAGTGGCGAAAGGGGGAATTTTCATGAGAATACTACTAATCGCTGCAATCATTTTCACACTCATCCATTTTATCCGTGTCGATTTTGTCGAAGGGACAATCCCTAGTCGACCAAACATTGATGCAATTGAAACCTGTGAAGAGGAAACTAATTATATAACTGTATCGTCCATACACAGTGATACTATCCAATCTCTATTTGCACTATACCCAGACCATGAAACAACCCTATTGGAAAGACTGACTATATTTTATTCTCTAAACCCACATTTACAAAAACAAGAAATCATAGCAGGAGAGAAAATAAAACTCCCTATGTCTAGCATCCTATCAAATAATTGCGTAGAATAAGCAACATAAGGCATTCACTTGTCTTTTCTACACATAGATTGATAAAATATAACTAGTAAACTTGGCTTTAACCATTAAAGGAGTGAGCAAGTAATGAGTGGAATTATTCACCGATCCAAAACTCGTCCAGTCCAAGTCGGTAATTTAACGATTGGCGGAAGTGATGAATTATTTATTCAAAGTATGACTACGACAAAAACTCACGATGTAGATGCTACTGTAAAAGAAATTTTGCGTCTTGAAGAAGCAGGCGTACAAATTATTAGAGTCGCATGTCCTGACGAACGTGCAGCTCTATCTATCGGCGCGATAAAAGCGCGTATAAACATACCGCTTGTCGTTGATATCCATTTCGATTACAAATTAGCGCTGATTGCAATTGAACAAGGAGCCGATAAAATCCGTATTAATCCCGGAAATATCGGACGACAAGCGAAAGTTGAAGCGGTAGTTAATGCTGCGAAAGCAAAAGGGATTCCGATTCGTATTGGTGTCAATGCAGGATCACTTGAAAGAAAAATTCTTGAAAAGTATGGCTACCCAACTGCAGATGGCATGGTTGAAAGTGCCCTTCACCATATAAAAATTTTAGAAGATCTTGATTTTCATGATATTATCGTATCGCTTAAGGCTTCCGATGTGGACCTTGCCGTTGAAGCGTATCTGAAAGCTTCTGCTGCATTCGATTATCCACTTCACTTGGGCATTACAGAGTCTGGGACGCAATTTGCGGGTACAGTGAAAAGTTCTGCAGGCCTCGGAGCATTACTTTCTGCGGGAATTGGGAATACACTTCGCGTATCACTAAGTGCGGACCCTATCGAAGAAGTAAAAGTTGGTCGTGAATTATTAAAAGTATTCGGCCTTTCGTCAGATGCGGCAACACTAATTTCTTGTCCTACATGTGGACGTATTGAAATTGACCTCATCACTATTGCGAACGAAGTCGAGGATTATATCTCAAACATCAAGGCGCCACTGAAGGTTGCAGTTTTAGGTTGTGCAGTTAACGGACCCGGTGAAGCCAGAGAAGCCGATATCGGTATCGCAGGGGCACGAGGAGAAGGACTCTTGTTTATGAAAGGTAAAACCGTTCGTAAAGTTCCAGAAGCAACTATGGTCGATGAATTAAAAATTGAAATCGATAAACTCGCTGAGGAGTATTTTGAAAAGAAACGACAAGAAGAGTTACTCTTAGAAACAGAAGGCGCAAAATGAGAACTTATCGATTTGGAATCGACATAGATGGAACTGTAACAACTCCTACTGCACTGTTACCACATATCAACAAGCAATATAATGTTGAGCTCGTTCTTGATGATATTAAAGAATATGATTTAACGAAAGCTTTCCCAGTAGATCCAGAACAATTTTACACATGGTACAAAACTGCAGAAGCAGCGATTTATGATTCATCCCCACCGCAAGCTTATGCTAAGGAAATATTGGAAAGTTGGTTACCACAATACGAATTATTTTATATTTCCGCTCGTGGTGAACATGTATTGGACACTACATTCGATTGGTTTAAGCGACAAGAAATTCCTTACGATCATATCGACTTAATTGGAAGTCATTATAAAATCGAAGCTGCAAAAAAGCATAATGTTCATGCTTTCTTTGAAGATAAGCACGATAATGCTGTGGATATTAGTGAAGAACTTAATATCCCTGTCATCCTATTTGATACACCGTACAACCGAAAACCCATTCCAAAAAGTGTTATTCGTGTCTATGATTGGCATGAAGCAAACAAATGGATTAAAGAACTATTTCCAGTTGAAACAACCGTTACAAAATAGAATAAGTATGTGAGGGAATAATAATCCTCTCACATACTTTTTTTGTTCGTATAATTTCAATGAAAACCTCTAGACTATGCACACGCCGGACATTTTCCATAAATCTCAAACTTATGCCCTTCAATTTCATAGCTAGGTAAGTTTACAGCAATTAAATCCATTGGACAATGAGGTATATTTCTAGTTTTTCCACATGTTGTACAAATAAAGTGGTGATGATGAACGCCTGCATCACAATGCATTCGAAAATGTCTTTCCCCTGATAAATCTGTTTCCTCCAAAATACCTAGTCCAGTAAAAGTGGATAAGTTTCGATAAATCGTATCAAAACTGATTCCTGGATTTCGGGCTCCCATAAAATCTTTTATCATGCCAGCAGTCAAGTAACGATCATTTTCCGAAAACAAATCCAATAATAGTTCTCTGTTTTTTGTTCGTTTCAATTGGTTTTCGCCGAGAATGCGCCAAGCTTCATCAAGGTTCATGTAACATCCCCCTCAACGATAGCGATATTTCGATCACCACGTATTTTTTTCCATGATAAAACTAGTAATAGTATGAAAACAGAGGTAACAACAATAGTTCCACCAGGTGCTAAATCTAAATGGAATGCAGAAAACAAACCAATCATCACAGCAATCTCTCCAAAGACAATGGAGTAAATCATGGCTGCTTTAAAACTCTTAGCGATTTGCATAGCTGCTGCAACTGGAACCGTCATTAATGATGAAACAAGTAATATACCAACGACTCTCATCGATGCACCAATGACAAGTGCAGTAATAATCATAAAAAACATTTCTATAAAACGCGCATTAATACCAGAAACCTTCGAATACTCCGGGTCAAAAGAGAGTACAAATAATTCTTTATAACAAATTCGAATATAAGAGATTACAATTACTGCAATGATAATGACGATTAGCAAATCTTGTCGACTTACAGCAGAAACTGACCCAAAAAGATAGCCGATTAAGTCAGAACCAAAACCTTTAGATAATGATATAAATATAGCCCCAAAACCGATGCCTGCCGACAAAATTACGGGAATAGCCAATTCTTCATAATGTTTATACATTCCTCTTAACTTTTCAATTAAAAGTGAGCCACCTACCGCTGAAGCAATTCCAAGATAAACAGGATTAAATGCTGCAAAAAATAGGACTTGTTGACTTAAATAAAGACTACCAGCAATTCCCGCCAGCGCCACATGACTAAGTGCATCCGCAATTAATGCCAAGCGTCGAACAACAATAAATAATCCTAGTAGTGGCGCAATTACCCCGATGATAATTCCAGATAAAAAGGCATTTTGTAAAAATTCATAAGTTAGTAAGGCATCAATCATGCTTCCGTCTCCTCTATATGTTGATGGACACGCCTAACTGGATGACCATACCATTTTGAAATATCTTCATCATCCATTTTTTTGAAATCCGATTGAATTCCATGAAAATGAATAGATCGATTTAAACAAGCGACATGTGTTGCTAAGTCAGTGACCAAATCGATTTCATGTGTGACCAATAAAATAGCAATGCCATGTTCACGATTCAATTTATTCAGCATAGAATAAAACGATTTCACATTTTGCTGGTCAATGCCCACAGTAGGTTCGTCCATCACTAAAAGTTTTGGATTTCCAACTAGTGCCCGTGCGATAAAAACACGTTGCTGCTGTCCGCCGGATAATTCTCCAATATTTTGTTTTGCATACTCTTCCATACCAACAACAGACAATGACTTTATTGCATTTTCTTCATCTTTTTTTGAGAAACTTTTAAATAACCCAGTTTTTCTAGTTAGTCCACTTCTTACAACCTCTAAAACTGTCGCCGGAAATCCTGAATTAAAAGAATTCGACTTTTGGGATACGTAACCTATCAGCTCACGATGTTGAAATCGATTTGCATCAAGTCCAAATAACTTTACCGAACCTCGATTAGGTTTTAATAAGCCAAGTATAATATTAATAAGTGTTGATTTTCCCGATCCGTTTGGACCAATCAAAGCCCAGAACTCACCTTCTTTTACGGAAAGGTCTATATTTTCAAGAACTGTTACCTGTTCATAACTAAAATATACATCGTCCAAATCAATAAGTGTGTTGTTTTTCATAGGGTGGTTCCTTTCTCTCTAATAGGAATGATTACGATTAATAATTATAATACAAGGTCGATCAGGATACAACCTTTAAAGAAAGAAGGATGAACAGATGGATTATGTGCAATTATTAAACGACTTGAAACAGAGTGATGATTATGAGTTAAAAAGCTTCGCAAGCACTTATGGAATAGAATTATCAACTTCCGAAGTTCGAGCATTGCGCCCTTTATTAGACGAGGTGTCATTTCATTGGGTATTTACAGGGATTCCTGAATTATTTATAAAAAAAGTTAGAATTGCAATAGGCGATCATAAAGCAGAACAATTATTGAGCATGTATTTTGATGCAAGACAGTAAGTTATCGTAAAGTTCATCATAATGCAATGAAAACCCGTCAACAACTTTCTGTTGACGGGCATCTTATTTTATACTTTTAATAATTCGATTTGATCTGGTTGAAATGTTTTGTTCTTCAACATCTCAATTTCAAACTTATAAGGTGCAACCTTATTTTTAGGGTCAGATCCAACAAAAGGAGTTTCTAAGATTTTTGGTCTATCATGGAATTCTGGATGATGAACAATATAACTGAGTGCATCAAATCCAATGTAACCAAATCCTAGGTTTTCATGCCGATCTTTCATAGCCCCACGTTCGTTTTTGCTATCATTAACATGAATAACAGAAATTCGATCTTTACCAACTATTTTGTCGAAAGTTTCGAGTACTCCGTCAAAATCATTAACAATATCATAACCTGAATCATGAACGTGACATGTATCAAAGCATACAGATAAGCGCTCATTATGTGTTACACCGTCAATGATTCTTGCAATCTCATCAAAGTTACGACCAATTTCAGTTCCTTTACCCGCCATTGTTTCGAGCGCAATGCGAACTGGTAAGTCCTGTGATAACACTTCGTTTAGGCCTTCAATTATTTTAGCAGTACCAGCTTCAACCCCCGCTCCGACATGAGCACCTGGATGAAGTACGATTTGGTTAACACCAAGTGCCGCAGTTCGTTCAATTTCTTTTTGTAAAAAATCAACGCCTAATTGAAAAGTTGCGGGCTTTGTTGTATTTGCAATATTAATAATGTAGGGAGCATGCACAACAATATTAGATATGCCGTTTTCTTGCATGTGCTTTAAACCCTCTTCAATATTCAACTCTTCAACAGGTTTTCTACGCGTATTTTGCGGGGCACCTGTATATATCATAAATGTTGTAGCACCGTAGTTAAGTGCATCTTCACTCGAACCTAATAGCATTTTCTTCCCACTCATCGAAACGTGAGATCCAAGCAATAATGGTTTTTCAGCTGTCATTTTTTACGCTTAATTCTCCTTTCACGTTTTTTAATATCTTCAATTTGTCTAGCCATTTTTTTCTTATAGCCTGGTTTTACTTTTTTAGGTTTGCGAACAAAAGCAATGGCTTTTTTATCAATATCATCCAATTGTTTTGTTCTATTCTTTCTTGCATGTCTTTCTTTAACTTCGGTCCATTCACCATTTTTCACTTCTTCATGAACAAATGGAATTCCCATCGCTTCAATTCGAATAACTTTATCTTCTTCGGAAGGATCGTACAAAGTAATAGCAGTCCCTTCAAGTCCTGCGCGTGCAGTACGACCGACTCTGTGGATAAAGAACTCTAATTCATCTGGTAATTCGTAGTTAATAACATGGCTGACGCCAGGAATATCTATACCACGAGCCGCTAAATCGGTCGCGACGATGTATTCGAAATCCAATTCACGAATTCTTTTCATCATTCTTGTTCGTTCACGAGGAGAAAGATCTCCGTGAATTTTCCCCACTTTAATACCTGATTCTGCCATAAAATCTGCCAATGCATCAGCATTTTTACGTGTATTTGTAAAAATAATTGCTAAATATGGCGTAATTCCTTCAAGTACTTGTAATAATTTTTTCTCACGTTGCATACCTCGGACTGGAACAAGGGAATAGCGCATGCCTTCTGTGAATGATTTTCGCTTCCCAATCTTTATATGTGCAGGCGATTCCATATACTTGTTTAAAAATGGTTTTAAATTCTCCGGAATTGTCGCAGAAAAAACATACATTTCTAAATCTGATGGCATTTTTGATGCAAATTTGTCAATATCTTCGATAAAGCCCATATCAAATGCCAAATCTGCTTCATCAATGACAAGCATTTTAGCTGTATGAATTAAAAGAGCGCCGTTTTCGACCATATAACTAATTCTACCAGGCGTTCCAATCACGATATGCGGATTTGATTTTAATCGACTTGCAGAACGATCTTTATCTGTCCCCCCGATTAAAAGCGATGATCGAATAGCTGTTGATTTCGTTATTTTTGAAAGTTCATCAAATAACTGAGTGGCTAATTCTCTTGTCGGTGCGACGACGACTGCTTGCACATTATCAGTTGCACTGACAGTTCTTTCGACAATTGGAATAAGGAAGCTATGGGATTTCCCCGTTCCTGTATGCGCTTGTCCAATTGCAGAAGTACCTCGAAGAATTAATGGAATAATTTCCTTCTGAATAGGTGTTGGACTTTCAAAGCCTAATTCTTGAATTGCTTCTCGAAGAAATGGCTGGAATTTATAATCTGTGAATTTCGACATAAATATGCCTCCTAACTTATCTTTATTGTACCACGAATCCGTGCCGCCGTATGTCTTTTTCGCATACGATATACTATGAAAGTCTATTTTTATTAGCGAAAGGAGATTTAAATTGAGATACGAATCCTTTTATCCCTTTTCCCGAGACCAATCAGCCCCCCCAAGACAACAGGGATTTGGAGGACCACCATTTTCCGGACAGCCAAATCAGTTCGGGCGCGCCAATAATCCATTTACAAACCCAAGACAAGGTCCTCCCCCACAAGGTTTTATGCCAGGACAGGAATCATCAAAAATCGACGGGTATATGCAAACAGCAAATCGTTTTTTAAATACAGCCCAACAATTCGCGCCTGTCGTTCAGCAGTTTGCACCTGTTGTTCAACAGTTTGCGCCAATGATGCGAAATTTACCAGCGATGTGGAAGTTGTATAAAGGTTTTCAATCTATGCCATCAGCCACTGGCAGCACAAGTCCTACTCCAGCCGCTCCGAGTGGCACAACGAGTGTAGCAAGAAACGTTCCCATCCCAACTGGTCCGCGTCCTTCTACACCAAGAATTTTCCAGCCGCCGTACCAATAACCTTTGTACAAGTGACTTAACTCCGTTATAATAGATATTAGAATCCTATTAGAGGAGTGAATTGGATGAAAGTGTTGAAGATTACCCCTAGAGGTTATTGTTATGGGGTTGTCGATGCAATGATCATCGCACGAAATGCAGCACTCGACAAAACATTACCAAGACCCATTTATATACTGGGAATGATTGTACACAATAAACACGTAACAGATGCATTTGAACAAGATGGTATCATCACATTAGATGGGAAAGATCGTCTAGAAATACTTGAGAAAGCTGATAAAGGAACGGTGATTTTTACTGCTCACGGCGTTTCTCCTGAAGTACGTGAACTTGCTAGAAAAAGAGGGCTAGTTTCTATAGATGCTACTTGTCCCGATGTTACAGTAACTCATGACTTAATCGGAAATAAGGTAGCAGAGGGATATGATATTATCTACATCGGCAAACGCCATCATCCTGAACCCGAGGGTGCGATTGGTGTCGCCCCAGGAAAAGTCCACCTTATTGAAACTTTAGATGATATTGAGAATCTTAATGTCGATAGTGAAAAACTACTCGTTACCAATCAAACAACTATGAGCCAATGGGATGTAGCACATCTTATGGAAGCATTAAAAGATAAGTATCCTCATATTGAAGCAGAACAAGAGATTTGTCTAGCAACTCAAGTAAGACAAGAAGCGGTTGCTGAGCAAGCAGGTGAAGCCGAGTTGTTAATTGTTGTTGGTGATCCTTTGAGTAATAACTCAAATCGCCTAACACAAGTATCAATCGAAATTGCTAACACACCTTCTTATCGCGTTTCTGACGTTTCAGAAATTGATATAAAATGGTTGAAAGACATAAAAACAGTTGCAGTTACCGCTGGTGCATCTACACCAACGATTGTCGTTCGTGAAGTCATCGCATTTCTGGACAAATTTGATCCACAAGATTCGTCAACGCACTACCCGGAAAAGAAATTCTTATTAGAAAAAATTCTACCTAAAATTAAAAATCCGAAACCCGTTGAACGAATCGAACCTTATGTGTAAAAATAAAACCGGTCACTTTCTAGCAAAGTGACCGGTTTTTTGTTTATATAAAAGTAAACGGTTCAGTATCAATCTCCGATTTAAGGAATGTAACTGCTAACTTTTCTTCCAAACATAACGCATTCATATAATTTGCAACACCGTCAATCATTACCTTTTCAACATGATGCCCCGGATCAACGATTGACAACCCTATTGCCTCTGCATCATGTGCAACATGATAATAAAGGTCTCCAGTTACGAAAACATCAGCACCACTTTTTTTAGCATCATAAATATACTTATTACCATCCCCACCCAACACCGCAACTTTTTTCACAAGTCTATTGGGATTACCAACGAAACGGACTGCTGGGACATCGAAAGCTTTTTTTACTTGTTCTGCGAACTCTATTAGGGTCAACGGCTTTTCTAATTGACCTACTCGCCCCAATCCCAATTCATTATGTGCCTGATCCAATTTAATTATATCGTATGCTGGTTCTTCATAGGGATGAGCTCGAAGCAGCGCTTGAAGTACATTATCTCGCAATTCATGCGGGACAATCACTTCAATTTTCACTTCATCTACCTCTTCTTCAATCCCGACTTCTCCAAGATATGGGTTAGCTTGTTCAAGTGGTGTAAAGCGACCCACACCGCTAGTTGTAAAGCTACAACCTTCATAATCCCCAATCGAACCCGCACCTTGCTCAGACATTGCTTTACGAACGGCAGCCGCATGTGTCTTCGGAGTAAATACGTTGATTTTATAAAGTGTCTCTTTATAGGTTGGCGCCAAAACTTTCGTTTCTCGTAAACCTAATTGAGCTGCAAGTAAATCATTGACACCACCGGGTGCAACATCTAGGTTAGTATGGGCAGCGTAAACAGAAATATCATTTTTAATACACTTTTCAATCACTTTTCCCTGGGGCGAATCAGTATTGATGTTTTTCAATGCACGGAAAATTGGTGGATGATGCGCAATAATTAAATTTGCCCCAACTTTAACAGCTTCATCAATAACCTCTTCATTAACGTCGAGTGTCACAAGAACTTTTTCTACTTTACGATTTAACTGACCGATATGCAACCCAACAGGATCTCCCTCAAGTGCATAATGTTTTGGAGACCACTTTTCAAATAACTGAATGATTTTATGACCATCAGCCTTCTTCATCGTTCTAACACCTTCTTTAGCATTGAGAGTTTTTTCGTTATGTCTTCTTTTTTCGCATTCCGTTCCTGGGTTTCAACTGCATTTTCAAGTGACTTTAGCACAAGATGTATTTGCTTGATTTCATCTTCCCATTTTTCATGAAAAACCTCATTTTTCTGCGTTAGAAGAAATGGTCCAACTAATAATTCGAGCTCATTATACGTAATTTGTCCTTGTTCTAACACCAGAATTTCATAAATCTTTTTATCTTCCTTCAAAATTTCTTCAGCGACTATTTTCCAATTGTTTTTAACTGCCCATTTACGAATAGCTTTTGCATGTAAATTTGGCTGCAGAATTAGACGTCGGACACCTTTCAAGCGATTCTTTCCTTGTTCTAAAATTGTTGCAATAAGCGAGCCACCCATTCCAGCAATTGTTACTGTATCAATTCCATCATTTTCGTCAATCGCATAAAGACCATCAGCTAATCTAACAGTTATCCTGTCAGCAACGCCGCGACTGTCAACAGAGTTTTTTGCAGTTTCAAAAGGTCCACGGATCACCTCACCTGCCACAGCTTTCTCTACAATTCCTTTTTGAATTAAATAAATTGGTAGATAAGCATGGTCACTTCCGATATCAGCGACTACAGAGCCTTCGTCTACATAAGAAGCAACTGTCAATAATCTCTCGGATAATTTAATAACTGACATTATAATCAACTCCTTTTCTTAACTTTCAAAAGAAAAAGCCATCTGCCAACAGATAAGTTCTGCAGACAGATGGCTTTTTTAACTACATAAATTATTCAAGTGATAAAATATAATCTGCCAATTGATCAACTTGGTCAGCTGGCACAAGGCCTCCTGGCATTACTGTACCAGGTACTCCGTTTTGAATAATATCGACAAGCTCTCCTTTGGAAAGTTCAGTTCCAACTAAACCAGGAGCTGCTCCGCCCATTCCACCAGTTAAATCCCCACCATGACAGCTAATACATTGGCCGAGTGCGACTTTAGGGTCGAAATCTGCTACATCAGTTTCTTCAGTAGTATCCCCATCAGTTTCTTCAGCATTTTTAGCGATTTCTTCTTTTTGCTCAATTCCATATAGAGACATAAAGAAAATAAGACCAATTCCAAGTGAGAAAATCAAGAGAAAAGGAACAATAGGATTTTTCATTAAATTACCCTCCTTCTTCAGAATCAATTCTGTAAAGATAACAGTATCCATTTAATATTGTACTGTATCACCTGGAAAACTGAAAGTGATTTACTACAATTCTTACTTTGTTTGTGACAATTTCGACAAAAACGGCCTTATTGACAGCCGATTAGTCGGGCAATCACCATACGTTGAACTTCGGAAGTACCTTCTCCAATTTCTAAGAGTTTAGCATCTCGCATAAATCTTTCTACTTCATATTCTTTCATATAACCATAACCGCCATGGATTTGTATCGCTTGATTTGCGTTTTCCATTGCAATTTCTGAAGCATATAATTTACACATAGCTGCTTCTTTTGTAAAAGGACGCCCCTGATCTTTTAACCATGCTGCTTTATACACCATGTTTCGAGCAAGTTCGATTTTCAAAGCCATGTCTGCCAATTTAAATTGTGTAACTTGAAACTGTGATAAAGTTTTACCGAATTGTTTGCGTTCTTTCGAATATTGTAAGGCTCTGTCATAAGCTGCTTGTGCTATCCCTACAGCCATAGCGCCTATCCCGATACGTCCACCATCCAATGTAACTAAGAACTGCTTAAAACCTTCACCACGCGCACCTAGAAGGTTTTCTTTTGGTACACGAACATTATCTAAGACAAGTTCTGTTGTATTAGAGGCATTCAACCCCATTTTGTCATAATTATCAATAACCGTAAATCCTTCAGCATCAGTTGGTACGATAATTGCACTAATTTCTTTCTCGCCATTGTTCGTGCCTGTAATAGCAGTTATCGCTAGATGTTTAGCATGACTAGCATTCGTAATATATACCTTAGATCCGTTAATAACAAATTCATCACCCTCTAAAACAGCTGTCGTTTGCGTCCCCCCCGCATCCGAACCTGCATTTGGTTCAGTTAATCCAAATGCGCCAAATGATTCCCCCGAACAAATTGGCGTTAAATACTTCTCTTTTTGATCTTCGTTTCCAAACAGATTAATCGGAGCCCCGCCAAGTGAAATATGTGCGGAGTATGTAATCCCAGTCGATGCACATGCACGACTTAGTTCTTCTGTTACGATTGCAAAACTCGTTGTATCCGCGCCGCCACCACCGTATTTTTCAGAAAACGGTAACCCCATAATTCCCATTTCTGAAAGCTTTTTAAAAACATCTACTGGAAATGCTTTTGTGCGATCACGTTCAATTGCCCCAGGTGCTACTTCTTGATCCGCAAATTCTCGAATCATCTTCTTAATCATTTGTTGTTCTTCTGTTAAATCAAAGTTCATTGTATCCATCCCCTTTTCGTAAACGCTTACATCTATAATTATACCGAATAATCTAAGAGAATCCCAACTATTTGTAGTTTTACTTAATTTAAAAAGCATTGGCTAAGGTAGCCAATGCTTTTTAAATGGTTTTTATTCTAGAAAATCTTTTAGGCGTTTACTTCTTGATGGATGTCTCAGTTTACGAAGTGCTTTTGCTTCTATCTGACGAATTCTTTCTCTAGTTACACCGAATACGCGGCCAACTTCTTCCAACGTGCGCGTTCTGCCGTCATCTAAACCAAAGCGTAAGCGTAAAACATTTTCTTCTCTATCTGTTAATGTATCGAGAACATCTTCTAATTGTTCTTTTAATAGCTCATAAGCTGCATGATCTGAAGGTGATTGAGCTTCAGAGTCTTCGATGAAATCACCCAAATGAGAATCATCTTCTTCCCCAATAGGCGTTTCAAGTGATACCGGTTCTTGAGATATCTTTAAGATTTCACGAACTCTTTCTGCTGTTAGTTCCATTTCTTCTCCAATTTCTTCAGGGGAAGGTTCGCGGCCCAAGTCTTGTAATAATTGTCTTTGAACACGGATTAGTTTGTTAATGGTTTCAACCATGTGTACAGGAATACGAATTGTACGTGCCTGGTCAGCAATTGCACGAGTAATTGCTTGACGGATCCACCAAGTTGCATACGTACTGAACTTAAATCCTTTTGTGTGGTCGAACTTTTCTACTGCTTTAATTAAGCCCATATTCCCTTCTTGGATAAGATCCAAGAACAACATACCCCGGCCAACATATCGTTTAGCGATACTGACAACTAATCGCAAGTTTGCTTCTGCAAGTTCTTTACTTGCTTCTTCATCACCTTCGATGATCCGTTTAGCAAGTGCGACTTCTTCATCGCCTGTTAGTAAATTTACACGACCAATTTCTTTTAAATACATACGAACAGGATCATTAATCTTTACACCTGGAGGTACGCTTAAATCGTTTAAATCGAGTTTAGAATCATCTATCACTTCTTTAGGCGTAGTTTTACTTGCCTCTTCTTGCTCATCTTCTGAATTACGATCCATTTCAATCCCTTGCGCTTCCAATAAATCAAGAAACTCTTCAAATTGGTCCGGTTCTATTTCATATTGTGAAAGTTTTTCTGTAACCTCATCAAGTGTAATTTCACCTGTTTTCTTTCCTGCTTCCAATAATTGCTCTTTAACTTCTTTAATTGTTAGTTCTTCTTTCATACCTGCAGATAATTCTTTTTTACTCATCTTACCCGTTCCTCCTCCTAACACCGGATACGGCTACATAGCCTATAATGTTTTCCGGAGCTGTATAATATCCCTGGCCAGCTCCAGCGCCCGGGTATGATCATTGTTTTTCTCAGCTTCTTTGGATTCATGTAATTTTTTTTGAATTTCTAATCCAATACGATATTTTTCCAAATGCCTTATGCAATCTACAATTTCCGCTTCTGAATGCTCGGAATTCCACTCAGTCATCGCCGCTTCAAGAACGATTTCCCTCAAACTGCGGTCTTCTAGCGATTCCGCAAACCTATGAAAATCAGGCATGCCATGTTCTTCATAAAATCCGGCAAGACGTACGAATACTGCTGAATAATCTTCGCCAATAAAAATATCTCTATTTTCTTTTTGAATGCGGTCAAACAAAGAACCATCATTCAGCAGATGAAATAATAATAATCGCTCTGCTCGTTGTGTTTCTGAATGGACTCGCTTTGGTATCATTTGTTCAGTTCTATTGTTGTTATCAGGAAGAGCGACAGGTTCTGATTTCGCTTGTCTTGCCCGATTTCCTGCCATTTTCATAAATTGCTGAGAAATTGCTTCGACTGAAACATTTGTTTCTGTAGAGAGTTGTCGAATGTACAAATCTCTTTCAACCGGAGAATTGCGTTTAGCTAGTTCTTCAAGAACCTCATGTATAAATTGCAATACATCATTTTCAAACGATAAGTTCTTTGAGCGCTTTGCATATGCCATGATAAAGGACATATAGGAATGTGGATTGCCGATAATTTTATCTCGAAATGCTTGTCCACCATATTCCATAATATAATCATCTGGATCCATATTTGATGGAAGAATGGCAATTTGCACATCAAACCCATTTCGTGAAATCATACTAGAAAATCGTTTAGCCGCTTCCCAGCCAGCATTATCGCCATCGCAACATATAATGACTTCTTTAGCGATACGTTTCATTTTAATAAGATGCGCATCGGATAAGGCTGTCCCCATAAGTGCTACACTGTTTTTAATATCTTCACGATCTGCTGAAATTGTATCCATAAAACCTTCAAACAGTATTACTTTACCCGTTTTCCGAACATTAAGACGTGCATTGTGCAAATTGTACAACATTTTATTTTTTTCGAAAATAGGACTTTCTGGACTGTTAAGATATTTTGCTATTTCTTTGTCTTCATTTAAGGTTCTACCTGAAAATGCAATCACGTTTCCATTATCGTCATGTAGCGGAAACATAATACGTCCACGAAACCTATCAAAAAAACCTGTTCCATCATCTTTCATGATGCATAATCCGGCCTTTTCCATTTCCATCATATTAAAACCTTTACGATGCAAGAGTGATGAGAGTGCTTCAAATTCATCAAGTGACCATCCGATTCCATGTTTTTCGATATCGAGTCTTGTAAACCCTCTATTTTCAAGATATTCTAGTGCTTTTTCTCCTTCTATTGTATTTAAGAGTAGATGACTATAAAAATTTGCCGCAAGAGAATGTGCTTCTACCATATGTTTAAACTCATTACGCGGCTTCGATTCATTAATTGCTTGACTTACGCTTGGATCTATTTCTAAACCCGAACGTTCTGCCAGTTTTATCACAGCATCAGTAAATGGTCGGTTTTCAATATCCATTACAAATGTAATGGCATTACCGCTGGCACCACATCCAAAGCAATGAAAAAGTTGTTTATCTTCAGTAACTGAGAATGAAGGTGTACTTTCTCCGTGAAAAGGGCAAAGTCCAAACCAGTTCTTCCCTCTTTTTGTAAGTTGCACATGTTCCCCGATCAAATCTACTATGTCAGTCTTCGAACGAACTTCTTCAATTAGTTCTTCAGATAGTCTTGTCATAATCTCACCATCTTCTACTCTGTATACTTATGTTCTAGACTCTCTTTAAAAATCCTTCTTTTTTCGACAATTTCCTTATAAATACTCGGAAATTATTATTCTACACTATTTTCAATAATATACAAACCGTTTACATCGCCCATAAAAGAAGAACCTATCCTATTATGGTAGGTTCTTCTTCATTATTTACTTCGATATGAATATTCGTCAATGATTACATTGGCAGTTTCTTCAACGGCTCGACTTGTTACATCAATAACTGTACATCCTATCTTATCGGTTACTTCTTTAAAATGCTCTATTTCTGCTTGAATTCTATCTAATTGTGCATAATTCGCATCATCACGTAAACCAAGTGCGATAAGTCGTTCTTTTCTAATCTGGTTTAATTTTTCGGGCGAGATAATTAAGGCGAAACACTTTTTTGGATCAATCATAAATAATTCTTCTGGTGGATCGACTTCTGGAACGAGCGGCACATTAGCTACTCGGTAACGTTGATGTGCCAAGTATTGAGATAATGGTGTTTTTGAAGTTCTTGAAATGCCGATCAATACAATGTCTGCTTTTAAAATGCCTCTTGGATCTCTACCATCATCATATTTAACGGCAAATTCAATTGCCTCAATTTTTTTAAAGTAATCATCATCTAGTTTTCTAACCAACCCAGGCTCTTCCATTGGTTCCTCATTCAGTTGAATGCTAAGTTGTTCGACTATAGGACCAAGTAAATCTATGCATGTAATTTCTTTCTTTTCACATTCAGCTTTAATTCTTTTACGCATTGAACTTTTTACTAACGTATAGACGACAACTGCATCTTGTTCT
Source organism: Sporosarcina sp. Y1009 (assembly GCF_057669865.1). Classification (NCBI taxonomy): domain Bacteria; kingdom Bacillati; phylum Bacillota; class Bacilli; order Caryophanales; family Caryophanaceae; genus Sporosarcina; species Sporosarcina sp. Y1009. The sequence continues at coordinate 170,031 of NZ_JBYHFO010000004.1, forward strand.
TTAGCTAAAAATACAATTTCCGCTAACTGTGTTTCATCTTCAATATGTGAAAATCGTTTTAATCTAACTGAGTCAAGACCTCTTCCAAACTGACTTGCTGCAGCTTTAGCAACTAGTTCAGCGGTTTCCCCGACCGAATCAGAAACGATAAACATTGTAAGTTTTTTCATATAGTCCTCCTTATAGTTCATGATCGTCTGCAAGTGATAAGAATGCTGCAGTCATATTTGTTTTTGTAATTCGACCAACTATTTCTAGACCTGCATCAGTTTCATTGATAACTGGAAGAGAATCAATCTGCTTATCGATCATTTTTCTAGCTGCATGTAAAAGTGTGTCGGATTTTTGGCAATAAGTGATATTTGGCATTCTGGTCATTATTATATGAACAGGTACTTTTTCTATTTCATTGTTTCCAATACATGATCTTAGTAAGTCTTTTCTAGAAAGGACCCCAATTAGACATGAATTCTTATCTACTACAAACAATGTCCCAACATCCTCTAGAAACATTTGACAAATCGCATCATATGCAGACAATTCTTCGGTCACAACAACAGGGATAGATTGAAAATCTCCAACTTTCATAGCATTAATACTATCTGTTAAGGATTTTACCGGTTTTTTACCTGAGAAAAAATACCCAACTCGAGGCCTTGCATCTAAATAACCTGCCATTGTCAAGATAGCTAAGTCCGGCCGTATGGTTGCTCTAACTAAATTTAATCGTACAGCAATCTGTTCGCCTGTAATCGGACCATTTTCTTTAACAATTGCAAGAATATCATTCTGTCGTTTATTAAGTTCCATAGGTCACCGCCTTACGCGTATAATTCAAAAAGTGAAACTTCAAGTTTTGGGAGGAAATATAATCTTCATTCTAACCGTATCATTTAGTTAAACCAATTGGACGATTTTAACTTCACATTTGGATTTTCACGATACTTTAATACGTGATCAATCTAAATAACCATTATTATGTAATGTAATCTACTCGCTTATTATATATGATGAGGCCAACTATTGCGAAGAAATTGGAACCATGATACACTAAATGAGAATTAAATAAGCGTTGACAGGTTAATAAGTAATGTCTATATCAAAGCGAGTTGGGATAGTGCAAGCCAACGTTGACATGAAAAGGCAACCTTGAGCTATGTATTTTCCAAGAGGGCTGATGGATCTTCAAATCAGCCAATCGGGGTGGAACCGCGGGTCATTATGCACTCGTCCCCGGACTTTATGTCCGGAGACGAGTGCTTATTTTATTTTGAAAGGATTGTTGTCATTATGGAGAAAATAGTAAATTTAGCGAAAACTAGAGGATTTATCTTTCCTGGTTCAGAGATTTATGGAGGTCTTGCAAATACCTGGGATTATGGTCCGCTAGGTATTGAACTAAAAAATAACATTAAAAAAGCATGGTGGCAAAAATTTATTCAAGAATCACCATATAACGTTGGCCTTGATGCTGCGATACTAATGAATCCAAAGGTTTGGGAAGCCTCAGGTCATACTGGTAATTTCAACGACCCAATGATTGACTGTAAAAAATGTAAAACTCGACATCGTGTAGATAAACTAATTGAGGATGCATTGGATGCTAAAGGTATGGAAATTGTCGTTGATGGTTTGTCATTTGAAAAAATGAACGAATTAATCGAAGAACATAATGTTGTATGTCCAACTTGTGAAGCTATGGATTACACAGAAATCCGACAGTTTAACCTAATGTTTAAAACATCTCAAGGTGTTACTGATTCATCTGCAAATGAAATCTACTTACGCCCAGAAACTGCTCAAGGCATTTTTGTAAACTTTAAAAATGTGCAACGTTCAATGAGAAAAAGAATGCCATTTGGAATCGGTCAAATCGGGAAAAGTTTCCGAAATGAAATAACACCTGGGAATTTCACTTTCCGTACGCGTGAATTCGAACAAATGGAGTTAGAATTCTTCTGTAAACCTGGCGAGGATAATATGTGGTACGAATATTGGCGCGACTTCTCCAAAGACTGGTTGCTCAGCCTCGGATTGACAGAATCCAATATGCGATTACGCGAGCATAATGAAGATGAACTTTCACACTACTCCAAAGGAACTGTTGATATTGAATACAAATTCCCGTTTGGATGGGGAGAGCTTTGGGGGATTGCGAACCGGACTGACTTTGATTTAAAACGCCATATGGAGTTTTCAGGCGAAGACTTCCATTTTCAAGATCCAATTACGAATGAGAAGTTTGTTCCATATTGCATCGAGCCTTCACTTGGTGCGGACCGTGTAACATTAGCATACTTAACTGATGCGTATCATGAGGAAAAACTTGAAGGTGACGATATGCGAACAGTGATGAAATTCCATCCAGCAATCGCACCTATCAAAGCTTGTGTCTTGCCTTTATCGAAAAAACTATCCGATAGTGCTGAGAAAGTTTACGCTGAGTTACGTAAGCACTTCGCAGTTCAATATGATGAATCACAATCAATTGGTAAAAGATACCGAAGACAAGATGAAATCGGTACACCTTTCTGTATTACATATGACTTTGATTCTGAAGAAGATCATAAAGTTACAGTAAGACATCGTGATTCAATGGAACAAGTACGCATGCCAATTTCCGAAGTAAAAGATTATATTGCTAAGCATTTAGAATTCTAATTGATGTGAAAAACCCCGTGAGAAGAAGTTTCAACTTTTCTCACGGGGTTCTTTTTTGGATAATAATTCAGGAGTCGATTCAAGTTGATCGATAAAGGACCTTGTTTTAAACCAAATTCCAAGTTGTTCATCGTAAACCGTTTGTACAATTTTCTTCATAAACTTTTTCGTTTCTTTTTTTAATGTTAAGTTTCCTACACGGCTAATTGGTACTGTATAAAATGTACGGATCAGTTTTAACTGGTTAGGTGTGATGCGGATTAAATGAGAATCCATAGAAAAACATCGGTGACATAGAAAACCGATTTGTTGAAAAGAAAATCCGAACTCGCCTTCTGTTGCACGACAATTCACACATTCATGAAGAGTTGGATGAATACCGCCAACAGGTAGCATCTTCCATTCGACAAACAATGAAATAGCCTCAGGGTCGTATCCTTCATTCATCGCTTGCAAGGCATCGTACAATAACTCATAGACGCCAAGTATACGTTCATTATCCTCAGTCATCCTATCAATCATTTCAACAACATAACTGGCATATGCAGTTGTCTCTAAATCCTCAAGAATATGACGCATTGATTCAATTTGTTCTCCTTGAGAGAGTGTTCCCATTCCGCGACCTTTTCGTATTAGATAAGATCCGTGCGTGAACGGCTGTGTGACAGCAGCAAGTTTGCTTCTCGGTTTTTTTGCACCACGGGCCATAGCTGTTACTTTGCCAGCTTCCTTTGAGAGCAAAGTAACAATTTTGTCGGACTCACCGTAAGGAATCGATCTTAAAACGATAGCTTCCCATTTATTCAGCAAGCGCCCCACCCCTTTTTAGTAAATCTTAGTATTCATCGTTATCAAAACCAAACTCTTTCAAACGACTAGGTCGATTACGCCAATCCTTTTGAACTTTTACCCATAGTTCAAGAAACACTTTGGAGCCGAGCAACATTTCTATATCATATCTTGCTTTCGTCCCAATTTCTTTAAGAAGCGCGCCTCTTTTTCCAATGACGATTCCCTTTTGAGAATCTCTTTCTACAACAATAGTTGCCATGATATTGATCATATCACGATCTTTCTCCCGCTCTATCTTTTCGATGACAACTGCAATTGAATGCGGAATTTCTTCTCGAGTTAATTGAAGCACTTTTTCTCGAATGAATTCAGATATGATAAATCGTTCAGGGTGATCTGTAACTTGATCGTCCGGATAATACTTGGGACCTTCAGGTAAGTAACCTTTTAAAGTTTCAAGTAAACGATCTGTATTATTACCATTTAATGCGGAAATAGGTACAATCTCTGCGAAATCATATTCTGATTTATAGGAAACAATCGTTTCCAATAAATTGTCAGGATGAACTTTGTCAATTTTATTAATGATAAGGAATACTGGTGTTTCAGTATTTTGCAACATCTCGATAATAAATCGATCTCCAGGACCAATTTTTTCTTCTGCATTCACCATGAACATAATGATATCGACTTCTCTTAAAGTATTGCGAGCCACTTTGAGCATGAAATCACCGAGTTTATGTTTTGGTTTATGTATCCCCGGAGTATCAATGTAAATAAGTTGAGAATCATCAGTTGTCACTACACCTTGCACTTTATTCCGAGTTGTTTGTGGTTTGTCACTCATTATGGCAATCTTTTGCCCGACTACGTGATTAAGAAATGTTGATTTTCCCACGTTTGGTCTACCGACTATAGCGATAAATCCTGATTTGAATTTATTATCCTTTTCTTGCATATACAAGATCCTCCTTTGAAAATGCACCTGGAAGTAATGCTCCGACAGTCGTTTCCAATACATCACCTTTTAAATTTGTTAGATATACAGGCATTTCTGAGTCACAAAACTCCGCAATGACCTGTCTGCATGCGCCACATGGCGAAATAGGACCATCGGTATCCCCAGTAACTGCTAATGCTTTGAATGATTGAATACCATTGGAAATTGCTTTAAAAAAAGCCGTTCTTTCAGCACAATTCGTCATGCTAAATGCTGAGTTTTCAATATTACAGCCCTGATAGATTACATCATTATCTCCAAGCAATGCTGCACCAACAGGGAATTTTGAATAGGGTACATATGCCTTCTCTCTAGCTGATTTCGATTCAGCAATGAGTTTTTCACGAACCAATACAAATCACTCCTTCTTTTACGCTAACCATTTAGGCATAAAAATCATTAGCCCAATAATCGCGCTTATAACTGCAAAGACTAACACTGCTCCAGCAGCTAGATCTTTTACTTGTTTCGCAAGAGGAAGCCACTCCTTTGTCACTAGATTAACTGCTCTTTCAATTGCAGAATTTATCAATTCTAATGAGAGGACGCCCCCGATTAATATAAGGATTATATACCATTCAGTCTTCGATAGGCCTGTGAGAAAGCCTGATGAAATTACGATTATTGTAGACAGAATATGAAGTTTAAAATTTTTTTCCATTTTTAAAGCATGCCATACTCCTTCGATTGCATATCGAAATGAATTGATCAATCTTCCCATAGCCTATTATCTCTCCAAACCATAAGAATGGAGGATTTCTTTCTGTCGCCCAAACATATTTTTCTCATCTTCTTTTGTCAAATGATCATAGCCGAGTAAATGTAGAAAACCATGAAGGGCTAAAAATCCCATTTCGCGGTTAATATTATGACCATATTCAATCGCTTGTCGTTTTGCTGTATCTACTGAAATAATAATGTCACCGAGAGCGATTGGAATTCCTTGTTCTGGGATAATTGCGACTTCACCTACTGTTATTTCCTCTAATGCAAAAGAAATAACATCAGTGGGTTCATTTTTCCCACGATATTCAGCATTTACTTTTTGAATGTCATCATCAGTCATAAATGTCACCGATACTTCGACATTTCCTAGAAGATCCTCTTCTTTTGCAGCATGAGTTAAAATTGAAGATACTAATTGTTGAATGTCACTGTTAATTGTATCTGTTTCATCAGTCATATATACTTCAAGCATTTAAAACCCACCTCCTATCCTTATTTTTTTCGCTAAGCGATGTTCTTATTTCGGGTATTCTATTCGATTATGGAACATCCCATTTAAAGTTTCGCATATTGCTTGTTCAACTTTTTTCAATTCTTTCATTGATATATCACATTCATCAAATTGTCCGTCGTTCAGCTTATCGGTAACGATGGACCGTACTAAGCTAGAAATCTTCTCAGATGTAGGTTCTTTCATCGACCGAACGGCCGCTTCAACACTGTCAGCAATTGAAATGATTGCAATTTCTTTAGTTTGCGGCTTGGGTCCAGGGTAGCGATACTCCTCTTCATTTACATCATCGCCTAATTCACGGGCTTTAAATACAAAAAACTTTAACAAGCTTGTACCATGATGTTGTTTTGCTATTGCAACAATTTCAGCAGGCATCTTGTTTTTTTCTAGTAGTCTTGCGCCATCTATAGCATGTGAAATGATAATATCGCGACTTTTTTCTGGTGGTAGTAAATCATGCGGATTTTTTTCGGTATGTTGATTTTCGATAAAGTACTCAGGTCTTACTGTTTTACCGATATCATGATAGTAACAGCCAACACGTGCGAGTAATCCGTTTGCGCCAATTGATTCACATGCAGCATCTGCTAAATTCGCAACCATTACACTGTGATGATAAGTTCCCGGTGTTTCCGTAAGAACGCGTTTTAATAATGGATGATTTGGATTTGACAGTTCAATTAAACGGATATCAGATAATATACCAAATCCAGTTTCAAAGAAAGGTAATAATCCGATTGTTAATGCACCTGACAGAAGTCCCGATGTGATTGCAGCTAACGCATAAAAAACTAGCTCTGATAGATTGTAAGTGCTTTGCGTCATAAGTAGATAGATTGCTAAGAATACAATATTGGTACCTGAAACAGCTAGACTAGTACCCAAAATTGTAGATCTCCGATTCACATTTCCTAATAAATATAAACTCGTAAGACCACCAAATACTATGTACAATGCAACTTCCATCTGGATAATTGCAGCATAGCCATCTTGCAAAATAATACCAGCTGTAGCCGCCGTTACAATCGTCACCATAATTGCAAGTCGTTCATTTGTTAGTAACTTAACTAACAAAGCGGCAAGCGCTGTAGGAAATAAAAATGCGATTGATACTTCAAACTCTGGTTCAATTAATGAAATTAGCTTCATGATTGCAACTTGAAGCAAAAATATGACCAGAACAATAACTAAGGATTTCTTTTTAATCATTGCGTTTTCTTTCCATGTACCGAAGTGAATATAAATAACTGCACTTATAAATAATGTGAACAACACAATCCCTGCGATTGGCTTTACAGGCGACTGATTTTTTAAAAGTCCAGCAATTCCTAATTGACGATAAACTTCATTATCAATGACTTGCCCTTCACGTACAATAACTTGGCCTTGTAAAATACGAGTCGGTTCTACTGAAGCCTTCGCTTCTTCAATTCTGGCTTCTGTCAACTCGGTATTAATCGTTTCATTTTCAGTGATTAAAGAACGTGCTATTGTAATGACTGGTTGTTGTATATTTGTTGGCACAACATTGGATAACCGCATTTTATTTTCAATGTCATATCTTTTCATCGCCAAGTCTTCTGAACGCACTTTATCCGCTAATTCAATCCCAATTGATTCAACGATAAAGTCTCTCACATTTTCCAACACTAAGATATCTTGACTTAGAAGACTGCTAATCGATTCTTCATCCAATTTCAAATCAGGCTGTTCCTCTTCAATGAATGATAATTTCTCACGCATATCTGCAATCGATTTTTCTGGAATCACTAAAGGGGCCTTGGGTTCAACTTCATCAATGACAATTTCATTTTTCACTTCAATAAAAAAATTAAAAATAGATTCAGCAATTGCTTGGTGGTTTTTTCCAACGTCTTCTGAAAACTGATAGACAGGTGTTACCTCGTTTGCTGCCCGTTCTTTTTCCAATTCTGTTTTAGTCGTATCTTCTACAGTTTTAATTGATCGAACAGCTTCAGTTGCAATTTGAAATTGTTTTAATTCATATGTTTCTTTTTGGACAATTCCATGCATTAAAAAAAAGAGCGAGAGTGAAAATAGGAAAATGATAAAAAGCGAAAAGTATTTAAATTTTAATGCATGAATAAAGTTACGTATCGGCTGTAGCATTATATCTCATCCCCCGAATTCACTCTACAGGTACTTATGCACCCTTTTTTTATACGGTATTTGAAAATAAAACAGTCAATTACGATGATTGATCTTGTTCATATGCGTCGATAATTTTAGCAACTAGCGGGTGTCGAACGACATCACCTTGCTCCAAATATTGAAAGTGGATATCGGTTACTTTTTTTAGAATCGTTTCTGCAGCAATTAAGCCCGAATCTTGTCCGCGCGGTAAATCAATTTGTGTTTTATCACCTGTAATAATCATTTTAGAACCAAATCCTAAACGAGTCAAAAACATTTTCATCTGCGCTTTTGTGGTGTTTTGAGCTTCGTCTAAGATGACAAACGCATCATCGAGAGTTCTACCTCTCATATACGCAAGGGGTGCGATTTCAATTACGCCACGCTCCATAAGACGGTCTGTCTGCTCGGCCCCAAGAACAGCATGTAAGGCATCATATAACGGCCTTAGATAAGGGTCAACCTTTTCCTTTAGGTCACCCGGAAGAAACCCCAAACTTTCCCCGGCTTCAACAGCAGGTCTAGTTAAGATAATACGTTTTGCAGAGCCTGATTTCATCGCATGGACAGCTAAAACAACAGCTAGGAACGTTTTACCCGTTCCTGCGGGTCCTATACAAAAGACTAAATCACTTGAACGAATTGCTTGAATGTATTCCCGTTGGCCGATCGTCTTTGCTCGAATCGCTTTTCCGTTAACATCTCTCGAAATTTCTTCATCATATAGTTCAGAAAAGTATTCGATTGTCCCGCCTTTCACCATTTCAATAGCAGTTGCAACGTCGCGCTGATTAATATTAATTCCTTTACGAATTACACCTATCAACTGTTCAATAAGAACACGACCCATTTCCTGTTTTTCAGTATCACCATTTATAGTGATGGAATCGCCTCTCGTCATAATCGAAAGACCTAGTTCTTCCTCGATCAATTTCATGTTTTGGTCTGAATTCCCCAGAAGCATTAACGCTTCATTAGGATCTTCAACATGCAGTTGAATTAATCGTTCATTCATTTGCTTCAGTCTCCTTGGGTATCGGTCTTTTCATAGCAATATTATCATTTATCAAAAATAATATGGTCCCATTAACTTTATCATTATCGAATGACACGTGCAAAACTTTATTATCTTTAATGACCGCTTCATGTCCATATTCAGCCAATAATTGCGTTTTTATTAATTCTAATATGACGGTTTCTTCCATTCCTTCTACGAGTTCAAAAGTAGTGTTAATTTCATTTATCGTTCTTTTAGCACTAAATACTCTCCAGAAATCGGCTGTTTTTTTGTTCTTGAATGGATTCTGAAAAACAAATTCAACCTTCTCTTCGCCTTGAATCTTGTAGTGAAAAATTTTCGGTAAACTAAATTTATACTCAACCCAAAAATCTGCAAATACCGCGCCTTCAGCACCAACTAGAATTTCTTTATCACCTTGTTCAAGTATACCAGACGCTAAAATATCTCCTTTTTTAACGGTCATATAAGTATGTGCTTTTCGCTCACCACTTATTAATGCAAATCGCGTAATCATACCCCCAGTTCGAGCAACAAGATTTGAAGCTGGTTCGTCGCTTGGATTATCAATATCTGATGCAGGAGAAAGCATAGGAATAACAGTTAAGGAAACGCCATCTCGTTTGAATCTTACCCAAGACAATGTTGGATCATCTTGCATTAAATATCTGCGGATAATATCTTCATTCGGGATTAATAAAAGTGGTCGAAATCGAACAATCGAGGCTTTATTTAATTTTACTTCAATTCTATCAGCGACTTCAGGAATATCTGATTCAACATTAACAGACCATAGAAAAAACGAAAGTACTAATGGAATTACAAGGACAATTAAAAAACGATAAGAACGAAACAATGTTGCTAATCCTACGTCTGGTTCGGTAGATGTAATTTTCACTTTTAAACCATAACGTCTTCGATACTTTCTAATGAGTTGAACGCCCTTACTGTCAGTATGAAAATCAGCAGCCCCAGCAATAATCGTTAGTAATGTAATTTTTGCACCCAAGGATTTAATTTCAGTAAGAAACTTTGATGTGTTCTTATTTTTTGAAATACGAACTGAATAGCGTTTAGAGATCATAATGAGTATCCTCACTATTCAATTTAGAGATTTTAATGTCATGTATTTCATCGAATGAGATGATCATAATTTCTTCCGAAAGCAAGTCTATTAACAGCTCATCTCCTGTTGCTTCAACCAAATAATTTCCGCTTTTCACTTTAACAACATTAGGACCTAACGTTACAAGTGCACAAGGTCCAGTAATGTGTACAGTGGAAAACTCTTGAATCGAAATGACAGAATCTGTATTAAATAATTTTTTCAAATAATAAACCCCCTGTACATATCTTATGAAATGTACAGGGGATCAATGATTAGCGTTTAGATTTTGGCGCATCAAATATTTCAGAGAAAATAACGCCTTTGACTAAATCATTATGACTTTTTGGTAGTAAACCCTCAAGACTTATATCGTTTTTAGCAATTTCATCTTTAATCTCAAACCTCGAGTGCCTAGATCGTCTTGCTGTAACTTCACGATGTTCTCTTTTAGGTTTCTCTGCGACAACCACTTTTGGTTCAATGTTTATTGGTTGTCTAATTGTTTGTTGTTGCCTTTGTTCTGGTTGATGTCTATCTGTATCCTGTTGAAATTCACGTTGAATCTCTTTATACATCTCAGAGGAGACTTCTTTAAATTTCTTCATCGGACTACCAGGTTGCTGTTGGCCAGCAGTGAAAGGCTTTGATTCACTTTCACCAGATGATTTTGCGCCACGTTTATTGCTCATAATCGCTCCGATGATTAGCATGATAATTAATGGAAGAAAACTTTCCATTGATAACATCCCCTTTCCGGGAATTACTACTTATCAAGTGAACACTTGCATTTGCAAGTGTGTCTTATTTATTTTCAGTATCCGGGTTTTCAGTACCGTACTTACTAATTGAGTCACGCATGCTTGTGTCTGATTGGACGTTTTTATAGTTCATGTAGTCCATTACACCAATATTTCCAGAACGAAGCGCGTCTGCCATCGCCATTGGTACTTCAGCTTCAGCACTAACAACTTTCGCACGCATTTCTTCAACTCTAGCTTTCATTTCTTGTTCCTGTGCGACAGCCATTGCACGGCGTTCTTCTGCTTTAGCTTGTGCAATTTTCTTATCCGCTTCAGCTTGTTCAGTTTGAAGGTTTGCACCAATATTCTCACCGACATCAACGTCTGCGATATCAATTGAAAGAATTTCGAATGCAGTTCCTGAGTCAAGACCTTTTGCTAAAACCGTTTGTGAGATCATATCTGGATGTTCAAGTACATCCGCATGACTTTGTGAAGCACCAATTGTTGAAATGATACCTTCACCAACACGTGCGATAACTGTATCTTCGCCCGCTCCACCAACTAAACGGTCGATATTTGCTCGTACTGTAATACGCGCTTTTGCTTTTACTTCAATTCCGTTAATCGCAACCCCAGCAATAAATGGTGTTTCGATAACTTTTGGGTTAACGGACATTTGAACTGCATCAAGAACGTCACGTCCTGCTAAGTCAATAGCAGCGGCACGTTCAAAAGGTAGATCGATGTTCGCACGGTGTGCTGCAATAAGAGCGTTCACAACTCGGTCAACGTTCCCCCCTGCAAGGTAGTGACTTTCAAGCTGACTGATACCAACATCTAGTCCTGCTTTGTGTGCCTTAATCAATGGGATAACAATACGATTCGGAATAACCCGACGTAGTCGCATTCCTATGAGTGTGAAAATACTTACGCGAACCCCAGCAGCCATTGCTGAAATCCATAGTGTTACTGGTACTAGTGTGAAAAATATCGCTAAGATAACGATTGCAAAAAATACAATAGCGATAATTCCAATTGACCCTGCATTAATAGCTAAATCCATTATTTAATTTCCCCTTTCTCTTCTGATTCTCGAACAACAACACGAGAACCCTCAACCTTTACTATAGTAACATTTTTACCTCTGTCAATGTAACTTCCTTCTGAAACAACGTCAATTCTTTCACCGTCTAATTCAATTGTTCCTGCTGGTCTTAATGGTGTTGATGTTTTTGCAACACGGTTAACCAATTCAGTCCGATTGACATTCGAAACATAACCGCTTTCCGTATCGGTTGAATCCATAAGGACCATTTTATTCAGTAGGTGTAATTTCTTTCCGAAAAACTTAATCATAATCACCGTCCCTATTGCAGCAATAACAAGCGCAATTAAAACTGATATCCCCATGCGCATTGGATTGCCACCAGCTAATATAATACCACCAATGATTGAACTAGCGCCAAGGATACCCGCAATTCCACCGGCTAAAAATACTTCAGCGACAATGAGACCAACACCTAAAACAAATAATATAATGGACTCATAACCCGCCAGACCCGCTACAAGATGACCATAGAAAAAGAGTAACAAGGAAACAATTCCCATTGTTCCAGGCACGCCAAATCCAGGTGAATATAGTTCCACCACAAGTCCAAGCCCAGCTAACGATAGCAATATCGGGACCACCACCGGATGGGTGATGAATCTTGCAATACTTTCCGATATCGTTTCTGTAGTTGTAACGACTTCAGCACCTTCGTAACCAGTTTCTTTTAACAATTCATTAAATGAAGAAACTGTTTTTTTGCTGTAACCGATTTCAACTGCTTCACTTGGAGTGAGTGTTAGTAATTCCCCAACACCAGCGCGGTACTCGGGTAAATCATAAGAGTCCTCTACCATTGCCAATGCATATTTAGGATCATAACCTGATGACTCAGCGGCATTTTTCATCGCAGCACGCCAAGCACTTTTGGCTTTGTCATCAGCAGCATTTCCAGACGAATCAATCACTGCTGCTGCTCCCATTCGTCCATTTGGTGACATATAGATCTTATCTGCATGAAGAGCTAAAAATGCGCCAGCAGACAATGCATCATCATTGATATAAGCAATTATTTCCAAATCCGTGGAATCGAATAGCTTTGCAATTTGACCTGCCGCATCGACAGCACCACCTGGTGTATGGATATCAAGAATAATTGCCTTAGCACCGGCTTCCTCAGCTTCAGAAAAAGATCTTTTTAAAAACTCATGTAATCCTTTTTCAACCGCTTCTTCAACTGGTACTTTATACACTTTTGTCGTATTGGCATTTGACTCCATGGTTGGCAGTGTGATAGCCGTGACAAATACAACGAAGAGGAGCAACCTTCTTATTAACTTACTCATTTTAAACCTCCCCTCTCTCCATATATTTAATTATAGCTTTAATACGTACGAAAAGGCTAAAAGTTTCACTTTTTCCTTAAAAAATAATAAATCACCGACTAAATATAGACAAATAACCGGAAAATCCTTTTGGGATCTTCCGGTTTAGCATTCTAATCTTAAGATCATAATACAAACTTAATAGTAGAGACAAATAAAGTCTTAGCGGCGTTTTCTTGCAGCCTCAGATTTTAATTTGCGTTTCACGCTCGGCTTCTCGTAATACTCTTTAGCTCTTGCATCACGTATTTTCCCACTTTTGGAAACGTCACGTTTGAAACGTCTCAGAGCGTCTTCAAGCGATTCGTTTTTACGAACGACAGTTTTTGACATATCTCTTGTCCCTCCCTCCGAACACACCTGGATAACACGGCCATGTGCCATGTACCTAGATATTATACCTTATTATTTTTGTGTGGTCAATATTAATCTTTTAAAAGTTTGAACGCTATATTGAAAGTTATTTTTTCATAGACAAATTCGTTCGCGAATAGCTTTAATAATCCGTCTCTGATATTAACCCCTTCATAATTTGAACGCCGGAGCTTGCACCTATTCTGGTTGCACCTGCTTGTATCATCTGCTGCATATCTTCATAACTACGAACACCGCCTGATGCTTTGACACCCATTTCTGGTCCAACAACAGCTCTCATTAATTTGACATCTGCTTCAGTAGCACCACCGGTTGAAAAGCCAGTAGATGTTTTAACAAAATCAGCACCAGCAACTACTGCAAGTTCACACGCTGTACGCTTTTCCTTTTCAGTTAACAAAGATGTTTCAATAATAACTTTTACGATTGCTTTCCCTTTAGCAGCTTCGACCACTGATGAAATATCTCGCTTCACTGTTTCATCATCCCCGGAGCGCAATGCACCAATATTGATAACCATGTCTATTTCAGTTGCTCCGTTTTCAATCGCATTACTTGTTTCTAAAGCCTTTACTTCCGATGTCGATGCACCTAGTGGAAAACCAATTACTGTGCACACCTTGACTGGTGAATCTTTCAGTGAAGATGAGGCTGTTTTCACCCAGGTTGGGTTAATACAAACCGAAGCAAAAGAATACAATTTCGCTTCTTCACAAAGTTCTATGATTTCTTCTTTTTTAGCATCAGCTTTAAGTAATGTGTGATCTATGAATTTCGCATAATCCTTGTTCATTTTTAAATCCCTCCAATTTCCTTATTTTTTCTAACAGGTGAAAAGGGCTGTCCAATAAAGTGATTTATTAGACAACCCCTTTTCTATTCACTTAACTGAAAGCTTCTTCTTCTTCCAAAACGCGAACGTACTGTCCCTCATTATAAGGGTATCCAGCTTTTTTCAATTTTACACGAACAATTTTACCAATCATAGATTCATCTGCTGGAAAAACAACTTTCAAATAATTATCCGAATAACCCTCATAAAGGCCACTTTTCGGATCAAGTTTGTATTTTTCTTCAGGGATAACTTCTAAAACCTCATCTTCAAAAGAAGAAGCATATTGTTTAGCCAGTTGATTATTCAATTCAATGAGTCGATGGACTCGTTCATTTTTAACTTCGTCATCAATCTGATCAGTCATTCGTGCAGCGGGTGTTCCTGTGCGCATTGAGTATGGAAAAACGTGAAGTTCAGAAAAATGTTGATCGCGAATAAAATTATACGTCTCCATAAATTCATCTTCTGTTTCTCCTGGAAACCCTACAATGACGTCTGATGTAATCGCAAGGTTCGGTAATGCTTCGCGAAGTCGATCAAGGCGTTCAGCGAAAAATTCCATTGTATATTTTCTACGCATCCGCTTTAATACAGTATTTGATCCGGATTGAATTGGAATATGTAGATGACGCACAATTATGGATGAATTATTTAAGACCTCAATCACTTCATCGGTTAATTGACTTGCTTCAATTGAACTTATACGCAGCCGTTTCAGGCCTTTTACTTTAGATTCAAGGTCTCGTAAAAGAGCTGCTAAATTATACTCTTTTAAGTCTTCACCATAGCCACCGGTATGAATACCAGTTAACACGATTTCCAGATATCCAGCATCAACTAATTGTTGGGCTTGTCTAATAACCTCTTCAGGAGCACGAGAACGCATTAAACCTCGTGCCCAAGGAATAATACAAAATGTACAAAAGTTGTTACAACCTTCTTGAATTTTTAGTGACGCTCGTGTCCGGTCAGTAAATGTAGGTACATCTAATTCTTCATATACACGGTTTTTCATTATATTACTTACTGCATTAATCGGTTGACGCTCACTTCTATACTCATCAATTAGACCCAATAACTTTGAACGATCCTGTGTTCCAACGACAATATCGACACCTGGTATGGCCATTATTTCTGCAGGTGAGGTTTGTGCATAACATCCTGTCACACAAACCACAGCATCTGGGTTACTCCGTATTGCTCGACGAATGACTTGTCGGCTTTTTTTATCTCCGGTATTTGTAACAGTACAAGTATTAATTACATAAACATCCGAGTTTTTATTGAAATCCCCGCGATTATAACCGGCTTCTTGAAAAAGTTGCCAGATTGCTTCCGTTTCGTAATGATTTACCTTACATCCTAAAGTATGAAAAGAAACAGTCGACAAGGTAATTCACCTCTTTCATTCAAATTCATAAGATATCGCAGATAAAAAATACAGTGGAGCAGTTTCAGTACGTAATATACGTGGTCCAAGTGCTACTGGATGGAAATTTGCGGCGATCAAATCAGTAGCTTCGCTTCTAGAAATGCCGCCTTCTGGTCCAAATACAATCAGCACTTTTTGGTGCATAGACAACTTTTGAATGCGGTTTTGAATTCGATGAGGTTCGTTACTTTTTGCATCCTCTTCATCCGCAAATAAACAAACATCATACTGGTCTGCAACTGCTATAAGTTGACGTAATGTTTGAGGGTTTTCAATTTCAGGAATAACCGTTCTATGGCATTGTTCCGCTGCTTGTTGAGCTATTTTTTGTAAGCGTTCAATTTTCTTAACGCCTTTTTTTTCGTCCCATTTTACAATTGATCGTTCAGCTTTTAAAGGAATCATTGCAGCCATCCCTAATTCTGTTGCTTTTTGAACGATCAATTCATGTTTATCACCTTTAGCCAATCCACAAGCTATAGTAATCGATAAGGGAAGTTCATTCTCAGGAAGTTCTACGCCATGCTTTTGAATGACAACATTTTCGGGTGTAATTTTGATAATTTCTGCATAATAGGCTTTTCCATTCGAAACAGCAATAAGTTGATCGTTAGCCCCCATTCGCATGACTTGAACAATATGCTTACGATCTTCACCGGTGATCTCGGTTGTCCCATTATCAGCAAAGGATTTCTCAAGAAAATAGCGTTGCAATTTGATTACACACCCTTTTTCTTGGCTATTATCGCGACCCAGTCTTCCATTAGAACTGATTCTACAATCTCAAAACCTTTGCTAAGTAAATCATTTTTCACTTCATCTCGTTTTTCTCCAATAATACCAGAAACGATGAAAAGTCCATCCTTTGGTAACATTGAGGCTGCATCTTGTGAAAACGACATGATTACATCAGCTAATATATTTGAAACAATAAGATTCGGCTTCATATCAACTGTTTCTAATAGATTTCCGTGGGTTACTTCTACTATTGACGCTACCTTATTCAATTCTACATTTTCTTTAGCTGCTGTTACTGCAACAGGATCTAAATCGAGTGCTGTAATTTTTTTGGCACCAAGAAGTGCAGCGGCAATTGAAAGTACGCCAGAACCCGTTCCAACATCGACAATGACATCGCCGTGCTGAACATATTTTTCTAAAGCTTGAATACATAAAACTGTAGTAGGATGCGTTCCCGTCCCAAAAGCCATTCCCGGATCCAATTCGATGATTAATTCATCAGAGTCTACAGGACTATATTCTTCCCAAGTTGGAACAATTGTAAAACGGCCAGAAATTTTAACGGGATGGTAATACTTTTTCCAAGCAGTTGCCCAATCCTCGTCATCAACTTCAGATGTTTTAATTTCATTTCGACCAACATTTAGTCCGAAGCTTGGCAGTTCGGCTATTGACTGCTCTATTTCGCTCATCGTTTCGATTAAAAAACTATTAACAGGTAAGTAAGCTTTTACGATTACACCATCTTCAGGGAAATCATTTTTATCAAGATCATAGATTTCCCCGTATAAATCTTCTCGAATTCGATCTGGTTCTACCGAATCTTCAATAATAACACCACTTGCCCCAGCTTCGTGTAGGATATTTGCTACAGATTCCGTCGCTTCATGTGACGTGTGTATTGCAATTTCTGACCATTTCAAATTATTTCATCCCCTTTTATTCACCTTTAATTGTACGTTTAATCTTATCAAACAGTGAACTAGAAAATTCTTCTGGGCTATTTCCACTAATTGCAGCAAACTCACGCATTAGTTCTTTTTGTTTTTCAGTCATTTTTTTAGGTGTTACAACTTTCACTACGACGTGTTGGTCACCGATTCCCCGTCCATGAACATTCTTCACACCTTTGCCACGCAATCTAAATCGAGTTCCAGTTTGCGTACCAGCGGGTATTTTTAAATTCACTTTTCCTTGGACAGTAGGAACTTCTATATCATCACCCAGTGCAGCTTGCGGATAGGACAATCCCAATTCTAGATAAATATCATCTTCCTCACGAATAAATCGGTCATGTTCTTTTACACGGAATACGATATATAAATCACCTGTTGGTCCACCATTTTGACCTGGCTCCCCTTGTCCGGAAACACGTAATTGTTGTCCATCATCTACACCTTCGGGAATAGAAACTTTTATTTTCTTCATTTTCTTTACAGTTCCTGATCCGCGACATGTTGAACATTTTTCAGGAATAATTTTCCCTGTACCTTCACAGTGATGACAAGCTCTACGATTCACCATTCTACCAAGTGGTGTATCTTGAGTTACACTGATTTCACCACTACCATTACAATGTGAACATGTTTTTGCAGAAGTCCCTTTTTTAGCTCCTGTACCTGTACACGTAATGCATGTTTCTTCTTTAGGTATTTCAATTTCAGTTTCTTTTCCAAAAACAGCATCCATAAAATCAATTGTCATTGTATATTGTAAATCATTACCTTTACGTGGCGCATTTGGATCACGTCGACGAGTGTTGCCACCGAAAAACGAACTAAATATATCTTCGAATCCAAAGCCATCTCCACCAAATCCGCCACCGCCGCCGCCAAATCCTTGATTTGGACTAGCATGACCAAATTGATCATAATTGGCTTTTTTTGTTTCATCACTTAAGACTTCATACGCTTCTGTTGCTTCTTTAAACTTATCTTCTGCTCCAGCTTCTTTATTTAAATCTGGATGATACTTTTTTGATAATGTTCTATATGCTCTTCTAATCTCATCTTTTGAAGATGATTTAGAAACACCGAGCACCTCGTAATAATCTCTTTTACTCATCATTTCACTCTCCCGAAAACATTTACCTATTATAGTTTATTGTAACACGCTTTTAATATCTATACAGAAGTCATACTATCATGAAAAATGATTACAATTAAAAATGAAAAAGTCAAAGCCGGAATATCGGACTTTGACTTTTCCGTCAACAAATTATTTTTTATCGTCTTCTTCTACAACTTCTTCGAAATCTGCGTCTACGACGTCATCTTCCGCTGCTGTAGCATCTTCAGTACCTTCGGATGCTTCAGCCTCTGCTGCTGCTTGCTCATATAACTTCATTGTAAGCTTTTGAACGATTTCTTCAAGTGCTGTTTTCTTTGTTCCGATTTCTTCAAAGTCATTTGCTTCTAGAGCTGCTTTCAATTCTGTAGTTGCTTCTTCAATTTCTTTAACTTCTTCTTCAGAAGCTTTATCGCCTAAATCTTTAACTGTTTTTTCAGATTGGAACACTAACTGATCTGCTTCGTTTCTTAAGTCAGCTTCTTCTTTACGTTTCTTATCGGCTTCAGCATTTTCTTCCGCTTCTTTCACCATACGCTCGATGTCTTCGTCTGAAAGTGATGAGCTCGCTTGAATTGTAATGTTTTGCTCTTTTTGTGTTCCAAGATCTTTCGCTTTAACGTTTACGATACCGTTTTTATCGATATCAAATGTAACTTCGATTTGTGGAACACCACGTTGTGCTGGTGGGATATCCGTTAATTGGAAACGACCAAGTGTTTTGTTGTCAGCAGCCATTGGACGCTCACCTTGTAAGACATGAATATCAACAGCTGGTTGGTTATCTGCTGCAGTTGAGAATACTTCAGATTTACTTGTAGGAATTGTCGTGTTGCGCTCAATCAGTTTCGTGAACACGTTACCCATTGTTTCAATACCAAGTGAAAGTGGCGTTACGTCAAGTAAAACAACGTCTGTCACGTCTCCGCTAAGAATTGAACCTTGAACTGCAGCACCCATTGCAACAACTTCGTCTGGGTTAACTCCTCTATAAGCTTCTTTTCCTGTTTCTTTTTGAATCGCTTCTTGTACCGCTGGGATACGAGTTGATCCACCTACAAGAATTACACGGTCGATTTCAGCTGCAGATAGACCTGCATCTTTCATAGCTTGACGTGTTGGTACCATTGAACGCTCTACTAAGTGACTTGTTAACTCGTCAAATTTCGCACGTGACAAAGTAACCTCTAGGTGTAATGGACCAGCTTCGCCGGCAGTAATAAATGGTAGTGAAATCTGTGCTGATGTCACACCTGAAAGATCTTTCTTCGCTTTTTCAGCACCATCTTTCAAACGTTGCATCGCCATTTTGTCTTTTGAAAGATCAATTCCATTTTCTTTACGGAATTCTTGAACAAGATAATCGATGATTACATCATCAAAATCATCTCCGCCTAGCTTGTTATCTCCCGCAGTTGAAAGCACCTGGAAGACACCGTCACCAAGTTCAAGAATAGAAACATCAAACGTTCCTCCACCAAGGTCATAAACAAGAATTGTTTGGTCTTCATCTGTTTTATCTAAACCATATGCTAGTGCTGCTGCAGTTGGCTCGTTAATAATACGCTCGACTTCAAGACCAGCAATTCTACCTGCGTCTTGTGTTGCTTGTCGTTGTGCATCACTGAAGTATGCTGGAACTGTAATAACAGCTTTTGTTACTTTTTCGCCAAGATATTCTTCGGCATAGCTTTTCATGTATTGAAGAATCATTGCAGAAACTTCTTGTGGTGTGTACTCAGTGTCTTCAGCTTTCACTTTGAAATCTGAACCCATATGACGTTTTACAGACATAATTGTATTTGGATTTGTAATTGCTTGACGTTTTGCAACTTCTCCAACTTGTCTCTCACCATTTTTAAACGATACAACTGAAGGAGTTGTGCGGTTACCTTCTGGGTTTGGAATTACTTTTGGTTCTCCACCTTCATATACTGCAACTACAGAGTTTGTTGTTCCTAAGTCAATACCGATAATTTTACTCATAATCAATTTCCTCCTAAAAATAATTCACATAGTGTTTAGTAATTCATTACTCATTAACTTTAACCATTGAAGGTCTAAGCACTCGATCCTTTAGTATATATCCTTTTTGCATTTCTTCAAGAACGATGCCCGATGCTTTATCAGGGTCATTACCTGTCATAATTGCTTGGTGGAAATTCGGATCGAATTCTTGCTCAAACGACTCAATTTCAACTAAACCTTCTGATTTAAGTGCGTCAACAAGCGACCTATATATCATATCCATCCCTTCCATCATCGTGCGCGCTTCGTCAGATTTTGCTTCTACCGCGATTGCACGTGAGAAATTATCTAGGACAGGTATCAAATTTGTTAATACTTTTTGAGATTGATATTTCTGAAGGGCTTCTTTATCTAGAGTTGCTCTGCGTCTAAAATTGTCATAATCAGCAAGCAATCTTAGATATTTATTTTTTTCCTCTTCTATTTGTTCTTTTAAACTTTCTACTTCACTTTTTTCTTCACTGACGTTCTCTAGTATTTCAACTGAATCTACTTCACTTTCTGAACTAACCTCTTCAACATCATTGTCTATGTTAGAGTCTTCTTGTTCTGTAGAAAGTATTTCTTCAACTTCTTCATTTTTTTTCATGGTTACTTTTTCCTCCCTGCTCTGCCGTTCCTCCGCCAATAGTTAACCTCGCTAGTTCTCGAGATAAATCACTACTCAGCAAATCAAGCAACGTTATTACTCGTCCATAATCCATTCGTGTTGGACCAACGATGGCTATTGACCCTTTCATTATCTCCCCCGCCGAATATGTGGCCGTAATTACACTGAAATCTTCCATCGCAAAATGGTTGTTTTCAGATCCAATTCTAACGGCAATTCCTGATCGAACATCGTCAAAAAATGTTGTGGCAGGTGTTCCTTTTTCAATGAAATCCAAGAACATCTTCATCTTATGGACGTCATTAAATTCAGGCTGTGTCATCATATTCATTTTCCCACCAAAATATAAACGCTCTTCGGGTGCAATTGCAATAGCTTCTTGGAAGGAAGCATATAGTTCTCCCGCTCGGTCAATGTGACGTTCAAGTATCATTTTGGTTTCTTGAACAAGCGTCTTTTGGAGATGAATCAGCGGTGTACCAATTAGCCTATCATTTAATATATTGACCATCTTTTCAATATCAGAAGCTGTATATCCTTTTGGGACATTAAACAAACGATTTTCAACATGGCCATTATCAGTAACAATAATAGCGACTGCAGTTGTTTTGTCAAGCGGCACGATTGAAAACCGTTTTACAACATGCATTGACGAGTCCGGGCCAAGAACAATTGAAGTATAGTTTGTCAAATCAGATAAAATCGTTGCCGATTTCCTTATCAATTCTTCTGTTTCCATTATTTTCTCTTGAAATATAGAACGAAGTTGATGACTATCTTCTCGATTTAACTTTTCTTCTTTTAACAGATGGTCGACATAAAAACGATATCCTTTTTCAGATGGCACACGCCCTGAAGAAGAATGTGTTTTCTCAAGATAACCCATTTCTTCGAGGTCAGCCATATCATTTCGAATAGTAGCTGAACTGAATGTTGCCTCAGGTTTCTTTGATAATTGTCGAGATCCGACAGGCTGTGCGGATTTAATGAAATCGTCGACCGTCAGTCTTAAAATGAGTAACTGTCTGTCTGTCAACATGATCATCACTCCTGTTAGCACTCGATAGGATAGAGTGCTAATACTACTCATAATTTAACAAATGAGAAGGGTACTGTCAATGAATTCACTCACCGCTAAGTTAGAAATTCTTGAAATACTTCATTCCCTCTAATAACACCTATCTTAGTGAGTTGGATTATATCTCCATTTTTCTGGATTAACCCTCTGTTTATCAGGGATTGAATAGTTTGTCCGTAAACATTAGTTAAAGATTGATTAAACTTTTCTTGAAATAATGTTGCTGATATTCCGTCTGCTTTGCGTAAGCCTAGGAACATTTCTTCTTCCATTGCTTCTACTTCTGTGACGATATGTGAATTTTGTATTGGACGTTTCCCTAAGTTTACTTGTTCCATATAACGTTTAATCGGTCCAATATTCGAATACCGATTACCAGCAATATAGCCATGTGCACCTGCGCCAACACCCATATAGGTTTCATTTTCCCAATACAACAGGTTATGTATAGACTCATATCCGGGTAATGCGAAGTTACTGATCTCATAACGTTTTCGACCATGCTCTTCCATATGCTCAATTAGTCTTTCAAACATATGTGTTTCCGTATCCTCACCTGGCAAAGGTAATTTCCCTTTATTCATCAAGTTATAAAAAACAGTTTTAGGTTCAACGATTAAAGAGTAGCCTGAATAATGCGGAAGTGCCAAGTTTGCAGCTTGAACTAATGTGTCTTCCCATTGTTCTCGCGTTTGGTTTGGTAAACCATAGATTAAGTCGATACTTATATTTGTAAAGCCTGCCTTACGTGCATCTTTAATTACGCGGATTGCGTCTTCCGGATTATGTGTTCTTCCTATTGCTTTTAGTAATCCTTCATCAAAAGATTGAACCCCAATACTTAATCGGTTCACGCCACCACTTTTCAAGACAAGTAGTTTTTCATAAGTCAGTTCATCGGGGTTTGCTTCGGTTGAAAACTCTATTAATGAAGAAACATCAACGTAATCACTAATAATTGATAATAATCGATCCAATTGTTTTTCAGATAACGATGTCGGTGTGCCACCACCTAAGAATACGGTTTCCAATTCTTTAAATGATACACCTTCTGCTTTCAGTATGGCTAACTCCATCCCGATCGATTCGATGTATTCGTCAACTGGTTGGTTTTTAAAAAACACTTTATTGAAATCGCAATAATGACAAATTTGGTGACAAAAAGGGATGTGAATATACATTCCTCTCATAATAAGCGACTCCTTTCTATATCTTAATGGAAAAAAGGAGGCATTCTCGCCTCCTTTTCCTCTTATCTACTCTTAAATAGTGTTAATTTTTTCTCAGTCTTCATCCATCTTCAGCACTGCCATAAAGGCTTCCTGAGGAACTTCAACAGACCCAACTTGTTTCATTCGTTTCTTACCTTCTTTTTGTTTTTCAAGTAGTTTTCGTTTACGTGAGATGTCTCCACCGTAACACTTAGCAAGAACGTTTTTCCCCATTGACTTTATTGTTGAACGCGCAATGATTTTTTGTCCGATTGCTGCTTGAACAGGCACTTCAAATTGTTGTCTAGGAATAAGTTCTCTCAGTTTTTCAACGATTGCTTTGCCACGATTATACGAAAAATCATTATGAACAATAAAGCTAAGTGCGTCAACTTGTTCACCATTTAACAAGATATCCATTTTCGCAAGTTTCGATTGTCTATATCCGATCAGTTCATAATCAAGTGAGGCATACCCTCTTGTATTAGATTTCAATTGATCGAAGAAGTCAAAAACAATTTCTGCTAGTGGAAGCTCATATATAATATTGACACGAGATGATGCTAAATAATCCATTGTAATGAAATTCCCTCTTTTACGTTGACAAAGATCCATAACTGAACCAACGTAATCATCTGGTACCATAATTGAGGCTTTAACATATGGTTCTTCAACGTATTCAATAACTTGAGACGATGGCATCATAGCTGGGTTGTCGACTTTTAAGTTTGAGCCATCCGTTTTAACTACATTGTAGATTACACTAGGCGCAGTCGTTATTAAATCAATTTTGAATTCGCGTTCAATACGCTCTTGTATAATTTCCATATGGAGTAGTCCGAGAAAACCACAGCGATAACCGAAACCAAGCGCTTGTGATGTTTCAGGTTCGTACTCCAATGCAGAGTCATTAAGTTCGAGTTTTTCAAGGGCTTCTCGAAGGTCATTATATTTAGATGTATCAATTGGGTACAAGCCACAAAACACCATTGGATTCATACGGCGATAACCTTCTAATGCTTCGGTAGCAGGATTTTCGACTTTTGTTATTGTATCTCCAACTTGTGTGTCACCAACTCTTTTTATCGATGCAGATAGAAACCCTACATCCCCTACATTTAGTTCTTTCACTGCTGTTTCTTGAGGTGTGAATACGCCTGTTTCTAGAACTTCAAATTCTTTTCCAGTTGCCATCATCCTAACTGTATCTCCTGGCTTAACTGAACCATCAATAATTCGAATATACGCAATGACGCCTCTGTATTGATCATAATGTGAGTCGAAAATCAGTGCTTTTAATGGGGCATCTGGATTTCCGGTTGGCGCTGGCACTTTTTCTACAATTTGCTCTAATATATCCTCAATACCAATTCCAGCTTTTGCTGAAGCCAACACTGCTTCTGAAGCGTCTAATCCAATAACGTCTTCAACTTCTTTTCTAACACGTTCTGGATCTGCAGCAGGTAAGTCAATTTTGTTAATTACAGGTAGTATTTCTAAATCGTTATCTAGCGCTAGATAAACGTTAGCTAACGTTTGGGCTTCTATCCCTTGCGCAGCGTCAACAACTAAAATAGCTCCTTCGCATGCAGCCAAGCTTCTGGATACTTCGTATGTAAAGTCGACATGACCTGGCGTATCAATTAAATGAAAAATATACTCTTCGCCGTCTTTTGCCATGTAAGTCAATTGAACTGCATTTAATTTTATTGTAATGCCGCGTTCTCTTTCTAAATCCATCGAATCTAACGTTTGAGTTTTCATTTCTCTTGAGGATATCGTATTTGTTTTTTCTAATATCCGGTCTGCTAGCGTAGATTTCCCATGATCAATATGGGCAATGATTGAAAAGTTTCGGATGTTTTTTTGACGCGCTAGTCTTTGCTCTAAATTCATTAAGTTCACTCCTATTTCTGCTATTAAAATTATACCAGTGAACTTCGATTTGTTCAATTTTATGATTAAATTTTAATACAAAAGTTTTTAAAAAATCAGCATGTTAGAACTCCGTTACCCTACTATAAAGCATCCACCTAATACAAATATTACATGAAGTAAAAAATGCATTCAAATATGAACGCAAAATTA
Source organism: Sporosarcina sp. Y1009 (assembly GCF_057669865.1). Taxonomy (NCBI): domain Bacteria; kingdom Bacillati; phylum Bacillota; class Bacilli; order Caryophanales; family Caryophanaceae; genus Sporosarcina; species Sporosarcina sp. Y1009. The sequence continues at coordinate 195,645 of NZ_JBYHFO010000004.1, forward strand.
AAAGGATAAGAAATCATTCCATTTCTTAACCCTTTTTTCAATACTATATTATTTGCTGTGAAATTTCTAGAAAAGCACCAGAAAAGCCGCACGCTTGCAGGAAAAGAGTCGCTCTAGAGATTTACAGTCTACCGAGACAGTCCCGTCATTTAAATATCATCGTGCTATTCGTCCTCGGACAATATCGTCGCTACGGCTGATGCTATGACAGCTATTGTTCGATTTAGCTCTGCTTCTTTGTTACCAATTCCACCTAATTCAATAAGAACATTTGAAGGATGAAGATCTTGATTATATTTTCCGTCAACCCCCGCTCCACCTTTTGGAATTATGCTTCGAGTAATCCCCGGCACAATCCTTTCCATTTCATCTTTTATTTGCTCAGCTTTCTTCCGGTTCTGTTCATGATTCGGATGTTCCATCCCCACAACAAACGCTACTTTGGCATATTGTTCCCCTTCAAAAGTAGCTGTTGTTTTGTCTGGACCGACTGAGTCCCTATGCATATCAATGACTAAATCATAATCTACTTCTTTGATTTTTTCTTCCACAAATGGCCGGATTGATTTGTATGATTGATTGTATTTCATACCTCGTCTATTAACTTCCGCCATATTATCCACTGCTAAAATATCCATTTGAATTTCATTAAAAGCCAATTGAACTTTAAGTTTTTCACCAAACTTCACAATATTTTCTGACTGATGACTGACTGCTATCTTACCGTTTTTCTCCTTAGTCACGGGTTTAAATGCTTCGTGATTATGTGTGAAATACAACAGTACATTCTTTTCTACTACCTCGACTTCTTGTTTTTTCTCTTCAAATACATTGGATGCGTAAACGATTACTGGCTCCTTAATTAACTTAGGTGCAGTTCCTGATTCGCTACTAGGAAGGAACTGTATAAATACCGGGAATAGGAATAGAAATAGAATTAGTGAACACCAGAACTTCAATGTTTTTTTCAAATTGCACCCCTCCGTTCTCCAACTATATGCTTTGGAAAACGAATCAATGCCTAATTTTTAATACGTCTAATCCATCCAGAAAGAGAATTTGAAATTGCATCCGCATACTGTGCTACCCAAGAGTCGATTTCTTTTGGCGATATGAATGTCCTTAACTCATGTGTCGTTAAAACTTCTTCGAATAACTTTACACGATCTTCATGTTCCCATTCAGACCACTCCCCAAATATCGGCCGAAGCGTTGAACGGTCTGCCTCTTTATTGTCAGAATGTAGCCACGAGGAAACTGATAGCTGAGAAGACGGACTATTTTCCTCCTCGATTTTCGATGCGATAAAACCAAACATACGATCAATCGCATCCGCTACAAGAACAGGTCCGTCCACTACAGTAGGAATTCCTATCGCAAGGACTGGTAATCCGAGTGTTTCTTTTGAAAGCTCTTTACGACTGTTTCCAACACCTGATCCTGGATGTATGCCTGTATCTGTTAACTGCACGGTCCTACACAGTCGTGAGGAGTCACGTGCTGCCAGTGCATCAATAACGATTAATAGACTTGGTTCTATTTCCGTCACAAGCGCTTTAACAAAATCGGCTGTCTCTAGGCCAGTTTGTATCGTAACACCCGGAGCATAAACGAAGATTTCACTTCCGTCTTCAGAATAATATTCCGGTACAATCTGTTGTAACTTATCTATCATTATTGGGCCAACTGCATCCGGTGTAACATCTCGGTTCCCTAATCCAACAAACAAAATTTTACCTTTTGTAATCGATGGGTCATGTTTTAATATATCATCCAGTTTTTCAATTAATAAATTGGATAAATTAATCAATTCTTCCCCATCTTCTATCGTTAATGTAGGAACTGTTAATGTTACATAGGTTCCTTTTTTCTTGCCTATTCGCTTTTCACCCACTTCATCCACTTTAACCTCCGTTATAATGATTCTTCCTTGTCTTGTTTCATTAAAATCAATACCTTTTGATTCCTTCAGCTTTTTTGTTTCATCTTCCGTTTGATGTCGAACCATTTCTTCATTTTCAACTAGAAGATCGGTACGATAGAAATCATACTTATTCACGAAATCACCTCGTCGTTAGTTTGTACGAAGAACTCCATATCTATTCTCTTTGCAATTTTTTAGGGATATCATCCTTGTATTTTTTAAAAAACCAAAAACCAACTGTAAAATAAGTATACCTATCGTATTTTTTTATTGCATTTCTTCCCTTGATTTGTTAAAATTACTGATGTTATGGAAGAGGCTTCGATTTATTGAAAAAAGCTTTTGCCCTACCTGAAATTGGAGGTGAATGATTTGCCAAACATTAAATCAGCAATTAAAAGCGTTAAACAAAACGCTAGTAAAAACGAAAGTAATTCACACGCTAAAGCAACAATGCGTACTGCTATTCGTAAAGCTGAAACAGCGATTGAAAACAAAGATGAAAACACTACTGAAGCTGTACGACATGCAATTAAACTAATGGACACTGCTGCACGTAAAGGCCTTATCCATAAAAATAATGCATCACGCCAAAAAGCGCGTCTAACAAAGAATGCAGCACTATAATTCTTCAATGACAAAGAGGCTAGGATAACTAGCTGATAAGCGTATAAAAAGGGAACGGTCATCATTATTTGATGGCCGTTCCCTCTTTTTATTTAAAAACAAATTCATGATTACGAACGTAATGGATCCATTAAAAATAACTCTAGTACACGTTCACGCTTACCGCTCGTCGACTTCAATTTATAATCAATCGTTGAGAGGTCTTGCAAAATTGATAATAAACGATTTTCATTCGGTAAATTTCGATTCTCCATCATCAGTTTAACTCGATACGGATGAACTTGTAATGTTTTCGCAATTTGTTGTTGCTGATAACCTTTTTTCCGAAGGAACTGTACATGTATCATCAAGCGAATATGGCCAGCGATTAGCGAGGTTAACATAATTGGCTCTTCACCACTTTGGAGTAAGTCATGATAAATCAAGATTGTTTTCGCAACATTTCCTGACACATATGAATCTGTTAGCCTAAAAACATCCATTTCGGGGGATCGTGGGACGTGTAAATCAATTAGCTTATCCGTTATCTCCCCTTGGCCGCCCATATAGGTAGCAATCTTGCCAATCTCGGCTGATAGTATCAATAGACTATCTCCAGTCATATCTACGAGTCCCTGTGCGGTTTCTGGTGTAATATTTACACCATGCACCTTCGCTTCATGTTGAACCCAAGTGAGTAAATCTCTTCCTTGAAGCCGGTTGGCCTCAATTACAGTTGCGGTTTTCCTCATTTTTTTCGTTATTTTTTTTCGACCGTCTAAATTTTCATATGGCGCTATAAAAACGACAGTTGCAGTTGGAGATGGATTATCGAGCCAATCTTCCAATCGTTGTAAATTATGCTCAACAGCATTTCTCTTTTTATCTTTGCCACTTAGAAATGATGCATTACTTGCAATGATTAATTTATAATCTTGTAAAAATGGCAATGTATCCGCCTCTTCAATAACTGTCTCAACATCTGTTTCTTCAAGATCAATCCGAATCACCGAATCTTCATCAATGTTCGGGAGTGCCTTTATTAATCGATCAATTGTTGAATCGAAAATATGTTGTTCCACGCCCATTAGCAGATAGACCGGATCAATTTTTCCGGAAGCAATATTTTTCCATGTTGCATTTGACATACCTTCACCTCTAATAACTATCTAACATTAGTATACAATAAGAACCTAATCCTGTTTGAACAATTTGTGTCATTTCTTTATGATTGTTGAATAAATGATGATTAACATAGATTTTTACGCGTGAATCAATTATACTATAAATGATATATAGGAGGTGTAGCAATGAATGAATTTGAACATGATGTACAGTCAAAAGGAAATGATTTTGTAGATTCGGCCGTGGGCTTTGTCGTAGCATTTGTAGCTTTCTCTGCTATTTTTGTTATTGCTACAGTTATTGACTTTATAGCTAGTTAATATTTCCAAAAGAGAAACGGACATGCAGTTCCATTATGGAACTACTTGTCCGTTTTTTATTGGCTAGATACGCTGACCTCATACTGCCCTTCTTTTACTGACACGACAATTGACCCGTTTTTTGCTGTCTCCACAATAGGAACTCCATATTTCGAGAACGTTTCTATGACTTCAGTATGAGGATGGCCGTACATATTATTACGTCCTGATGAAATTATGGCTAACTCTGGACGAAGAAAATTAATAAACTGTTCCGAGCTAGATGACTTACTCCCATGATGGCCAACTTTTAATAGTAAACTGCTACTAGCAAACGTTTTATGTCTTCTTATAAACAGTTCTTCTGATTCAATTTCCATATCTCCTGTAAATAAAAATGTCGGTCCTTCAGTTCTCATGTGTAAAACCAGTGAACTATTATTTCCTTCATAATTTCCCACGGTTGGGTTTAGGTATTCAAATACTATTTCTTCCTCGAACCAAGAAATAGTATCATACACTTCAATGAAAGGGATGTTCTTAAAGTGCGCAATATCATTTAAATCTTCCATTTCAAGTTCAGCTTGACTACCTGGTGAAATATGGATCTCTCCCACTCGAATTTCTTCCAATATTTCATCAGCACCTTCTATATGATCTGCATCTGCATGCGACAAAATTAATTTATCAATTTCCGTAATTCCTCTGCCCTTTAGATAAGGAAGGACAATTTGTCGACCAACTTCAAAAGGTTTGCTTGGGCTTTTCCAATTTTCCTCTCCGAATCTTACTGACCCACCTGTATCGATTAAGTAGACAGCTCTTCTAAACGGAAACTCAATAACAATGCTATCGCCTTGACCAACGTCCAGATAGGTTACACGTAGCGTACTATCTAAATACGGTTGTAGATGGATAATGATGGCTGGTACAAGGACATATAACAATGATTGTAAAAGTTTTTTCCCTTCCTCATAGCGAACTAAAAATAACAACACACCCACCACCGAAAATACAGTTTCCACTGCCCCTGGCTTTCCGGGTGTCCATAATTGATATGGAAGAGAAGCTACCCAATCCGTGCCGATGTGTATGATTTCCCTAAAAGGAAGATAACAAGTAAATATTAAATCAGCAATTGGAGGAAAAACTGCTGTCAAACCTAGTAAGATAATATTCATCGGTAAGATGATAAATGAATATAGGGGAACATAAAAAAGATTAACAATAAATGACGATAACGATAATTCATGAAAATGGAATAACAAAATCGGATAGAGTGATAACTGGCTAATCAATGTGATTAAAAATGACACACCTAACGCTGATTTCATTTTCGCTAATATTTTTGATGATAAGATTAATGAAAATGCTGCTAAATAAGATAATTGAAAGCCTGGTTGAAAAAGGACAAAAGGTTCATATAAAATATAAATAATCGCACTTATAGACAGCGCATTATCCAGTCCTATTTTAAGTCGTCCAAAAGAAATGGCTAATATAAATACCGTAACAGACACAGCGCGCCAAACAGAAGGTGCCCCTCCAGCAAGAACAGCATAAAGCGGTAGTAAAAAAATAAGTAATAAATGTAATGATTCTCGTCGAACTTTTAAACGTAATAGCAGTTCCCGCAACATGAATGTTAATAATCCAACATGAAGACCAGATATCGCGAATAAGTGTGTTATTCCAAGGCGCCGCAAAATAGTAGCTTCATCTTCACTCATCCCACTACGGTCTCCAATTAGAAGTGCTTCTGCTTCCGTTATAAGCGGCTGAGGAAAAGTTTTTTGTATGTGCTCTTTAATCGCTTGCCGATGCGCTGCAAGGCGAGAGAACAATGTATTTTTCTCAACTACATCTATAATCGTATTCGATTCAAATATCGCAGTCGCTCCGTACATTTTTAAATATTTTTTCATACTAAACGAATAGGCATGCGAGGGAATTTCGGGTTGTTTAAATTCACCAACCATCGTAAAACTGATTGACTTTAAATTTTGCTTTTTAAAATTGCTTTTTTCATCTTCTGTCTCAAAACGATAGATTGCATAAATTGAGTCCCCAGAAGTGGTTTTGGCAATTCCTTTGATGGATCCCCCGTCGATCTTTGCTGAATCGGACCACGAAAACGTTAACGTATCGACTCCAGTTTCAATAGTTTTAGGGAGTGTAGCTGAAATGTAAAAAAAAGAGGAAAAAGTTGTGATAATTGCAAGGAAAGGAGTAAGGAGGTCTTCTTTTCTTCGAATAAAAATGGGGAGTAACAAAATATTTACGAGTAATAGATATACCGAGCCGTATGCAGCAAAAGCTGCTACGGCAATTGGTATGGCAATATAAATAAAACGAATTCGATTGATTAATTTCCGAATAATTCATCCACCCTTTTTTCTAAAGGGCTCAATTCTTTATCTGTGGCACCTAATTCATGTAATGACTTTAACATATCGTTTATTAATGCCAGCTTAGCATCCCCGGAGAAGTCAATTTTCGTTTCATCAAAGGGAATATGCTTAACCGCAACGCCAGATTGCTCAAATAATTTTATCGCATACTCATGATTTCGATAATCTGTGGCATAATAAACATTTTTCACACCTGCTTGGATAATTGCTTTCGAACATTGCAAACAAGGGAAATGCGTCACATACAATGATGAATCTGCGGCAGGTGTTCCGTACTTTGAACATTGAAGTAATGCATTCATTTCCGCATGTATTGTTCGGATACAGTGATTGTCTACAACATAACAGCCATGATCAATACAATGATCACCACCAGAAATCGAACCATTATACCCTCCTGCAATAATTCTGTTTTCTCTTACAACAATTGCACCAACTGCAAGTCTAGTACATGTACTTCTCACTGCCAAAAGATGACATTGCGCCATAAAAAACTGATCCCATGTAATTCGCTCCATATGAATGCCTCCGAAAATAGAATTAGTAATTTTAATTAACTGTTATTTTATGCTCGAATTTCTCAAAAGTTTTTCTGCCAATTCCCGAAACGTCCATTATCGATTCTATTGAAGTGAAAAGCCCATGTTCTTCTCGGTGTTGAATAATTGCAGCAGCCTTTGCTGGACCGATTCCATTGATCGTCATTAATAAACTCTCATCTGCAATATTAATATTCACTAGCGTATCCACTTCTGAACTTTGTGGTGAAACAATAGCCATTACACTCTCTGAAAGTACTTCACCTTCAACAGGTACATAGATAAGTAGTTCATCGGTTAGTTTCATCGCATGGTTTAATAAACGCGAGTCAGCGTCCGGTAAATAACCACCAGCCGCGTTGACTGCATCAATTACTCGATTGCCGACTTCCATCGTATAAACGCCTGGGTGACGAACTGCACCTTTAACGTCTACCACAATAACTACAGGTGTTTGTATATCTGGTTCGTTAATTTCTGAAGTTTTTTCGATTTCTTCTTGAAATAAAGGGTTTTGTTCGCTTAAGACAAGTTGTCCATTGTCAGCTTGCCCACGGGGAATGAGCAAAAAAGCGGCTATAACAGCGATTGCTGCAAAAGGGAATAGAAACTTACGCCAATTGTCGGATACAAATGATAGAAGCAGTATTTACACCCTTTCTAGGACAGTATCCATATGGAGGTATTTCTACTATATACGAAATTCCTTTATTTTAAAAGCATTATTTACGTACTTGAAAGAATATTCTTTCACTGTCGAAATTTGGGGGTAAGTCTTCCCAATCAGAAAAAATTCGCTCTATTGAAAAACCAACTTCACTAAGCATATCCACATACTCTAATACGGAAAAGGTTCGTTGGTAATGAACTTCATCAAATCTTTTATAGTAACCGTTTTCCATTCGAACAAAAAACGCAAGTTCCGAAAAAACGGAATGCGGTTCTTGTCCCTCTACTGTGTTCCAAATATATGAAATTCGGCCATTATCAAAAACAAAAGGACTTTCCAGGAAAATCACATCTGTTTTAAATAATGAGTGAACGTCAAATAACAACACTCCGCCAACAGCTAATGACTGATAGATATTGCGGAATGTTTGTATGACTTCTGCTTCGTCAATTACATAATTTAGCGAATCAATAGCAATTACTGCAATGTCAAAATTCGAAAAACCAATTAATTTTTGCATTGGCTGTTCAAAAAACGGAATGGACATATTCAAAGACTGCGCTCTTGCTTTTGCTACGCTTAACATGTCTGGGGATAGATCTATACCCGTTACTTGACCATTTAACTTTGCAAGCTTAACGGATAATATTCCAGTTCCACATCCTATGTCTAATATTTTCTTGTCTGCAATTCCATTTGCAGCAAGACTTATTAAATCTACATAAGTATCATATGGAATTTCTGACATAAGTTCGTCGTAAACGGAAGAGAACTCCGAATATGAATGAGTCATCCGATAGGATCCATATCTATCATAGGTGCGTCTCCCCAAAGCTTTTCGAGATTATAATGACTTCGTTCGTCTTTATGGAATACATGTACGACTACATCTCCTAGATCAGCCAATACCCATCTTCCTCCATCAAAGCCTTCCATTCTTCTAATTGGAAAACCCGCTTTTGTTGCCGAATCAATAACTTCTCTAGCAATTGCCTGGACTTGTCTTTCAGAATTAGCATGACAAATAATGAATTGGTCAGCCATTACTGAAACACCCTCCATATTTAATACAATAATATCTTGTGCTTTTTTATCATCTGCAGCGTTATATGCTGTTGTTAATAATGTTGTTGTCATTCTTTCACGATTCCTTTCTTTCTCACGTGCTCATTATAACAGTCAATTGAATCTAAATACACCGGAAATCCTTTACTCACAAGGTACAAAACCGATTGTTGAATACATGCGTGCATCGCATCCTCAAGATTATCTAAAGCTAACCTTCTTAAACGCTCTATGCCTGGAAAATTACGTTCTGGTTCCGTCATATCTGCAATATAGATAATCTTTTCTAAATCGGACATATTTTCGCGACCAGTTGTATGGTATTTTATCGCATGTAATATTTCTGTATCGGTTACATCAAATTCAGTTGAAGCAATTACAGCACCAACAGAAGCATGCCATAATTCATGATGAAATAAAAATAATTGTTCATCCGCATTATTTTCAATCATTTTCAAACGAAGTGATGTTGGATCCATACATTTTGCGATGTCATGTAATAATGCAGCTTGTTCTGCTTTTTCTATGGAAACATTATGAATCGATGCTAAATGCTTTGCTGTTTCCGTCACTCTTAAAACATGATGATAACGTTCAGTTGACAATCTTTTAGATAGTTCACTTTTTAAACGAGGAAGATCCATACAAACCCTCCTGCCTTATAAATGATTCAACTATTGTAGGCGTAAGGAACTTAATCGTTCCGCCTTCCGCTAATCTAGTTCGAATGAGCGTTGAAGATAAATCAATTTCAGGAATAGACATATACTGCACCGGATACGACGTTTCTCCGTGTCCGCCCAGGCGGTTAACACCTATAAAAGTAACCATCTGAACCAGTTCATCAATTCTATGCCAAGTCGGGAGTAAATCAACCATATCTGATCCAATGATAAAATAAAATTCAGCATTTGGTTCATTTTTCTTTAATGCAGAAATTGTATCAAATGAATAAGAAATTCCACCTTTATTAACTTCAAGCGCAGAGGCCGTAAATCCCTCAACGTCCTCTATAGCCAGTTCTACCATTTTCAGACGTTGTCTAGCAGACACTTCTTTGTCTGCGGTTTTATGGGGCGGTGAGGCTGTAGGGATGAAGCGGACTTCATCTAAACTGAGTGCATGCATTATTTCATTTGCAATAATGAGATGACCCATATGCGGAGGATTAAATGTTCCTCCTAAAATCCCAATTCGTTTCAAGTAGAATCCCTCCTTATGGAAGTTCGATTCTTTTTTTCTCGATTGATTCTTTGTATAGGACGATAATATTACCAATAACTTGAACAACATGTATTCCATCTTGTTCTGATAGTCTTTGTGCAATATCCTTTTTGTCTTCGCCACAGTTTTGTAGAATATTTACCTTGATTAATTCTTTCGCTTCTAACGCTTCATCTATTTGCTCAATTACAGATTGGGTTAAGCCATTTTTCCCAATTTGGAAAAGTGGTTGTAATTGATTTGCCTGACTGCGTAAATATCTTTTTTGTTTACCTGTTAACATAAGTACCTCCAAGTGTTTCTGTAATTTTCCGTATCATATCTTCTGTATTAGGACGTGTATTTGTCCATTTCTCAAATGCAATTGCGCCTTGATGAACAAACATTCCTGTACCATTTAATAAAAGTGCCCCTCTTTTTTCAGCTTCTATTAGAAACTCAGTTTTCAGTGGATTATAAATGATATCTGCTACCACGGTCCCTGCAGCAAGCTTTTCTGGTTTTAAAGGAAGCCCAGTTTTTGCGAAATTCATGCCAACAGAAGTTGTTTGAATAACTAGTTGAAATGTGTTTATTGTTTGTTCTGCTTCTGTGATGGAAACAGCCTTCGCATTCGGTATTTCATCACATAGTTTTCGAGCTTTTTCAATCGTGCGATTTGTAAATGTGATGGGACCGTATCCCGCATGGTCAAGCGCGTAGCTAATTCCCCTTGCAGCACCACCAGCACCGATGATAAGCACTTTTTCCCCTTTAGACTGCACACCGTATAGTTCTTCAAGCGAACGAACAAATCCCTGTCCATCCGTATTCGAACCCCGGAGTGTTCCATCTGAGAGGACTTCAACCGTATTAACTGCGTTCATTTGCTTAGCAAATGGGTCGATTTCATCTAAGTGTTCGATAATTGTACTTTTATGTGGAACTGTAACATTCCAACCACTGCACCCAAGGCTTTTCAATTGTTTTACTACCGCTCCGAGGTTTTCTTCTTTTACATGTATTGGAATGTAAGTTGCATCGATCTCCATCATTTCAAACCATTCATCATGCATCTTTGGAGACATTGATTGGCTGATAGGATCACCAATAACAGCATACCATTTCTTCATGAATTTCCCTCCTTAAATTAGGGATGGTCTGAGAACGACATCTACACCTTTAGGAACATAAATTGCAATTACGCTAGGTTTTTGAAGTGTAATCCAGCCGAGCCCTGAAATCACAATATCTGTTTTCGGGTTTTTAATTGAAAATTCGTGTCTAACAAAATTCGGAAAGTTTTCCAGAGACTTTTCTGATGGTGGTGAAAGCATTGCACCTATATGTTTTTCATATAACGAATCAGCATTTTCTAATTTCGTTCGATGAATTTCAATCCGATTCGAAACGTAAATCATAAAAGAGGATCTTTCTCCCGAGATGAAATCAAAGCGGGCTAAACCGCCTAAAAATAATGTCTGTTCTGGATTAAGTTGAAATACCTTTGGTTTCAGCTCTTTTTTAGGCGTTATCGTTTTTAAATCAGTTTCGTCTAGGTAATGTGCAATTTGATGATCATTAATTACACCAGGTGTATCATAAATAGCTTTGCCATCATCGAATGGGATTTCAACAAGGTCTAATGTTGTACCTGGAAAATGAGAAGTCGTAATCACATCACCAATACCCGTTTCCCCTTTTATAATTCGGTTTATAAATGTTGATTTTCCAGTATTTGTACAGCCTACAACGTAAACATCTTTTCCATGACGAATGGAGTCAATTTTAGTCAGCGCTTCTTCCATACCTTGTCCATTAAAAGCGGAAACAAGCAACACGTCAACTGGTTTTAAGCCAAGTTGGGCAGCTTCTTTTTTCATCCAATTAATTACTTTATTTGGATTAATGGACTTTGGTAATAAATCAACTTTGTTACCGATTAGAAGAATATCCTTTTTACCAACAAAACGATGGAGACCAGATATCCAACTTCCGTTAAAATCGAATATGTCAACGATTTTAACAACGATACCATCTTTCTGACCAATTCCATTTAAAATGTTTAAAAAGTCATCACCAGTTAAAGAAACAGGCTGAAGCTCATTATAGTTCCTTAGGCGAAAGCACCGTCTACAAACTAGCTCTTCACTAGATAATGAACTCTCTGGTGCAAACCCTTCTTTTTTGGGGTCTTCTGTTTGAATCGTAATACCGCAACCTATGCATTTGATGTCTTCCACAGTTATTCCTCCCAAGTAATAAGACCACGGCGTTTTAAGCCTGCCATAATTCTTCTTTCAATCATTCGATTGAACTTCGTAAAAAATGCATCTGAAGTTGCAACTGGCACTACAAGTATTGTATGAAGGCCTTTCCGATTTCCACCCAGGATATCTGTTAACAGTTGGTCACCGATCACAACAGTTTCTTCTTTTTTAATACCCATTAGTTTACGGGCTCTCACAAAAGATTTTTGGAGAGGCTTACGCGCATCAAAGACAAAAGGAATGCCGAGTGGGTCAGAAAAAACTTTTACTCTACCTTCATTATTATTGGAAACAATCGTTACTTGTATTCCAACATCACGCATTCCTTTTAGCCAGTCAATAACTTCTGGCGTTGCTTCTGGACGATCCCATTCTACTAGTGTATTGTCCAAGTCCGTGATAATTCCCTTAATTCCTTTTGCTGCTAACGCTTCTGGATTTATTTGAAATACATCTTTCACGAATTCATCAGGTAAAAAACGCATATACAACTCATTCACTCCGATTCCAAACTAGATTATAAAAATTAGTATAGCATATCCATAACATGATTATGAATTTTTCCGGCCTTCAAAAAAGGACATCCCAGAGCGCCTGTCCGACTTAAAAATCAATCATTAGTCACAACACGACTGCATATGCTGTCATACAACGACACAGGAGGTGGCCCGATGAGCGGGTTTGTATTGTCGGTTGTTCAATTGTGGCTCGAGATACCTGCAGTCCTCGGCTATATCCGAGGGCAAGCATTTAAACGCCCCCTATCCAAGGAAGAAGAGGAAGCTTGTTTAAAGAGACTTGCAGAAGGTGACTTTGACGCAAGAGATGAGCTAATTGAACGCAATATGCGGTTAGTGGCGCATATCGTAAAAAAATTCCATCCAAAACACGAACTTCTTGATGATTATATTTCAATTGGCACGATTGGCCTTATGAAAGCAGTAAACACATTTACACCAGATCGCAAAACTAAACTAGCAACGTATGCAGCCCGTTGTATTGAAAACGAAATATTAATGTATCTTCGAACACAAAAAAAAGTACAAAAAGATGTTTCTCTTTTTGAGCCGATTGGAGGCGACAACGATGGTCAGTCCTTACAGATTGCCGACTTACTACAAACCAATGACGAATCCCCAATCGATACCGTCGAGCAGAACGAACGGAAGGATAGACTGTATAAGCATCTAGGGAAACTTGACGGTCGAGAATTAGAAATCATTCAACGACGTTATGGACTTTTGGATGATAAGCCAATGACACAAAAAGCAATTGCTGAACAACTTGATATTTCTAGAAGTTATGTTTCCAGAATTGAAAAGCGAGCAATCGTAAAATTATATCAACTATTTAAACATGAATACAACGAATAAATAAAAAAAGGCGTGACCGTTTGGATGTTTTTTCCTAAACGGAAACGCCTCTTATCACTGATTACTCAGTTCCAATTTCACGTAAAATAACAATAGAAACAGCTACTGCTACCAAGAAAACACCGGTCATCAGAAAAAACATATCTCTTCCCCTCCTCAGGAACTACTCGATGAAGTTTACTAATAGTCATTACCTATATATTACCATGAACACATCAAACTTTCGAGATTACACGCAAAATAATTTGTGTTGAGTGAAGTGCAGCTGTCGATAGAAATTCATCAAAACTAATTGATGATTCCTTACCTGCAATATCAGAGAGTGCACGGATGACAACGAAAGGTGTTTCGAATTGATGACACACTTGCGCAACTGCAGCTGCTTCCATCTCTGCGGCTATCATTGTTGGAAAAAGTTCTTTTACATTCTCCACATGAATTGGATCACTCATGAATGTGTCCCCAGAAGCGATTAATCCGATAGCATGATCATGTTCGCCAATTTCCTCTATTGCGGCTACTGCTAATTCAACTAGATGGGTATCTGCCAAATAAGCTGCTGGTAATTGTGGTACTTGTCCAACTTCATAGCCGAAAGCTGTAACATCAACATCATGATGTCTAACTTCACTTGAAATGACTACCGTACCTACCTCTAAGTTTTCCTCAAAACCACCAGCGGATCCAGAGTTTAAGACAACATCTGGTTTAAATGTTTCCAAGAGAATTGTCGTTGCCATAGCGGCATTTACTTTTCCAATTCCGCTTTTCACTAATATAATCTCATGTTTCCCAATTATCCCCTTAGTATATTCGATATTGGCAATAGTACTCGTCTGTGGAGACACAATAGATTTTCTTAGTAACTCCACTTCTTCTTCCATTGCACCAATAACTGCAATTTTCATCGAAAAAAACCTCCACTATACTTTTACATATAAATTCAATACTTGAAATCGAGTGTGTTTAATACATCCATCTTGACAGGTTTCCAACCTTGTTCATCCACCCATTCTAAATATACACGATATTTCTCTACTTTGTCTTTCGTAGAAACGATGCCAATCGATTTTTGTGGACTACCACCATTTTTGATTTTCCAAATAATCAATGCATCTTCTGGGTGTTCTGTTGCATAAGCAACCGCTGCAATCTTTTCATGCCAATCAACAGATTTTAAGTCGTATAAAGATGTATGTTCCCCAGTTTGCGAAGTCCCAATTGGTTCCCAACCAGTATTAATAATCGTCTCGTCTACGACAGCATCATCTGATGATTCATATTTGACTACACCTGGATTTTTTTCCGTTTCTTCAGGGTCATCTGTTTCATCATTATTTATGGACTCGTTGTCAGTACTCGCTTCATCTTCTACTTCAGCGTCTTCCAGGTCATGATCGCCTGATTCTTCGCTCGTAGAATCTTCATTATTTTCATCATCCGTCGTTTCTATTGGATTCGCTTCAACTTTCTCTTTATCAGATCCATTGATAAAAATGATTGAGGCTGTAACAATGATTGCTAGTACAACGGCGGCAATTAAGATATTTAAAATCTTATCAGATCGATTGCCACCTCTTTTACGATTTAGCCTAGAGTAATTATTATCGGGTTTATTCATAAAGTACCATCTCCCGTTTTATATTTTCCTATTTCTACTCTTTATTAGACGAACATCGAGCCAGTTGGTTTCAGGTTATGAAAAAACCACCTTCATTAAGAAGGCGGTTATCGGATAATCATTTTATCTCTATAATCGAAACCGACATTTCTCCTCCGGGCGTATTAATACTAACGACATCGCCTTTCGATTTGCCCAGTAAACCTTTAGCAATCGGTGAATCATTTGAAATAAGTCCTTCAATCGGGTTCGCTTCTGCTGAACCAACAATCGTATACGTTTCTTCATCTCCGTCTGGAAGTTCTTTAAACGTTACTGTGTTCCCCAAATGAACCTCATCCGTAGTAAATTCTGATTCTTTGATAATGACTGCGTTTCGAATCATTTTTTCTAGCGTAGAGATTCTACCTTCCACAAACGATTGATCTTCTTTCGCAGAATCGTACTCCGAGTTTTCAGACAAATCTCCGAAATCTCGTGCTACCTTAATACGTTCTACAACCTCTTTACGTTTTACCATTTTTAAATATTCAAGCTCTTCTTCCAATTTAAGTTTACCAGCGGTAGTCATCGGAAACTTTTTTTCCGTGATCATTCCCATCACTCCTCAAATGCTATTCATAAAAAATACTATGCCGCTTTATTTGTAAGTATGCGACATAGTGGTTAATCTCTAAGTTTTTCTGTCATCATCATAATATAGATTGGATTAATTTTCAAGAATTGTTTTTATCTTTGTAACCATTAGGTCAATTGCAACTTTGTTGTGTCCACCTTCTGGCACAATAATATCTGCATATTTTTTCGTTGGTTCTATGAATTGATTATGCATCGGACGAACAACAGACAAATACTGATCGACAACAGAATCAACTGTACGTCCACGCTCATTAATATCACGCGTAATTCTTCTTATAATACGCAGGTCAGCATCTGTATCAACATACAACTTAATGTCCATCAAATTTCTGAGTTCAATTTCTTCCAAAACTAATATACCTTCGACAATAATGACGTCTTTTGGTTCTATCATCACCGACTGATCGGATCTTGTATGATTTGTATAATCATAAACAGGCTTTTCAATGCTTTGACGCATCAGAAGCTGTTTTAAATGTGCAATAAGTAAGTCTGTATCGAATGCTAATGGATGATCATAGTTCGTTTTAAGTCGTTCTTCAAACTCAAGATGTGATTGATCTTTATAATAATAATCTTGGCCAATTACAACTACTGAATGTTCTTTAAAAACATCATAAATCGAGTTTGTAACGCTTGTCTTTCCAGAACCAGAACCACCAGCGATTCCGATAACAAGTGGTTTAGTGGATTTCATGTACTTACTCCCTTTACTCGTAAAAATCTTTCGAAAATGAAAGGTTTGTTGAAAACTTGTTATTTTTTAATGGCTATCAATAGACCGTCGCCTAATGGGAGAAGCGATGTTTCAAATTCCGAATGATTCAGAACCCATCGTGTAAATTCTTTCAAATTACGGACCATTGTTCGTTTTCGTCTCGGCAGTTCTTTATCTTCCCGCAAAACCATACCATGCAGGAACATGTTATCGCAATAAATAACCCCTCCGGACGAAACAAATGGAGCATATTTTTCAAAGAAATGTTTATATTGACCTTTTGCTGCATCGATAAAAAGGGCATCGTATGATTTACCGATTAGTTGTTCATTGTCCATTAATAAGGCATCAGCTTCAATGATTTGAATTTGATTTTCCAATCCAGATGCCGAAATATTGTCTATTGCTTTTAAAAAACGTTCGGGATCTCTTTCGATTGTTGTTATCTTTGTTTCGGGCAAGGCTTTAGCCATCCGAATTGCAGAATACCCAATTGCGCTTCCAATTTCAAGAATGTGCTTTGGTTTTTGTATTGATAATAAACCAAGTAAAGTTTCAATTGCACCGCTATCCATGATTGGCACATGGTGCTGCTTGGCATAAGCTTCCATTTCAACGATAAAAGAATCCTTCTCTTTTAGAAGACCGGTAATATATGAATCGTACGTAATGATCTTCTTTCACTCCTGTTCAGTACAAATCAGATTTTAGTCAATATATTTTGCGCGATTTTCGAGATGCTCCTCGTAACTTTTCGCAAAATGATTTTCACCATCTTTATCTGCAAGGAAATATAAGTAATCCGTTTTTTCAGGATCAATTACGGCTTCAATAGAAGACACGCCTGCATTTGCTATTGGTCCAGGTGGTAATCCCCTGTATTTATAAGTGTTATAAGGATCATCGATTTCTAAATCCGCATAAGAAGTAACACTTAAATGCTCACCGTGCGCATAGGCAACTGTTGGATCAGTTTGCAAAGGCATTTCTTCTCGATTCGCTTTCGGCTGGAGACGATTATAAAACACACTCGCAATCGTTGCACGATCAGACTTTTGAGTAGCTTCTTTTTCTAAAAGCGAAGAAAAAGTTAATAGCCAATGAACCGATTTCTCTAGTTCTTCCAAATACGCTAAATAAGGCGTTACATTCGAAACTGTTGCATCAATCATGACATCGACAATCGTTTCAATACTTGGATTTTCTTCGTAAAACGGAAAAGTTGCTGGAAACAAATAACCTTCCAAAGCAAATTTGACGTTTTCATTTTTGATTTCTTCGGTAATAATACCTGGGTACTCTGCTATATATCCATCGATTGTTTCTTCATTATTAATATAAGAATTAAAATCTTCTTCTGTAATTCCAGTTCGTTTTTCAACAATCACGCCAATTTCTTTAAGTGATAACCCCTCAGGAATTGTCATCGTAAATACAGGTTCATGATAAACTTTTCCAGTTTTCAAACTTTCAATCAGCTCATCATGTGTCATAGCTTTTGTTAAATCATATGTACCTGCTTGAAACTGTGATTCGTTATTAAACTTAGCATAATACTTAAACAATCTTGCATCTTTAATAACACCTTCACTTTCAAGTGTAGACGAAATTAAATTTAGTCCAGAACCAATCGGAATTTCAACTGTGATAACTTCTTCAGATTCTGGGTCGAGAGGTTGCAAACCGCTCATTACATATTTATAAACTGAATTTCCAACGAAAAACCCTATTATAAGAATGACTAAAACGATGACGAGAACGATTCGTCTGACCACTTTTACTTCTTTCTTTTTTTCACGCATTCGCTCGAACATTAACTGTGTTTTCGAATCTTTATCCATGCGTTTTTCACCTCTTTCGTTCAAATGCAAATCATACATTTAAACCTTAAAAATACGGAACGGTTTTCACCGTCCCGCTCATTACTTGAGTATTGGCTTACTCCTCTTCGTCTTCCTCTTCTTCAGCAATAAAAGCATTTAATGTTTCTTCAATCATTTCCCATTCGGCATCATCTTCAATCGGAAGTAATTCGCCGTCTTCTTCACCATCTTCTTTTGGTGTAAATGATGATGCATGAATTTCAATTTCTTCAGAATCATCCGTATCGTCATTTCCAAGGATATGATAAAGTACATAAGATTTCCCGTAATCCTTCGATTCAAATGTTAGGATGACTTCGCAAACGTGCTCATCACCGTTTTCGTCTACTATTGTAATTGTCTCTTGTCCGTGTTCCATTTTAAATCACCTCATTTTTTATTATTTAAATCTAAGAAACCTTGTAAGATCATAATAGCAGCTGTTTTATCTATGACTGTTTTTCTTTTCTTTCTGCTGACATCCGCCTCAATTAACATGCGTTCTGCAGCCATTGTCGTTAGTCGTTCGTCCCATAACGTTACAGGTAATCCAAATTTCTTTTCAAGGAGTTCAGCATACTTTTCAGATGCTACTCCTCTAGGACCAATTGTATTGTTCATATTTTTAGGGTAGCCTACTACAAAACTACTTACTTGATACTCTTCAATAAGTTTCTTTATTCGTTTAATCCCAAACTGACCTGCTTTTTCATTGATTGGAATTGTTTCTATCCCTTGGGCGGTCCATCCAAGCGCATCACTGATTGCAACGCCTACTGTTTTGGACCCTACATCTAAGCCCATCACTCTCACTCAATTTTACCCCCGTTTTCACGAATGTAAAACTTCACAAGTTCTTCGATAATTTCATCTCGCTCAAGTTTTCGAATCATGTTTCGCGCATCCTCATGTCGGGGAATATAAGCAGGGTCACCCGACAATAAGTAACCGACTATCTGGTTAATCGGGTTATAGCCTTTTTCGTCAAGTGCTTTGTGTACATGAAGCATCACTTGTGTTACTTCTTGTTCCAATGATTCTTCTGGAAAGTTAAATTTCATCGTTTTATCGTATGAATTCATAACTGACACCCCACTTTCAAATTTGCCTAATAAATACCGAATCATGCAGAGTTCCATTATACCCAATTAGTGATATTAATTAAACAGATTTCACATAATCATACACCGATTTTAATGCATCATCAAGTTTTGTAACATCTTTTGCTCCCGCCATCGCCATATCAGGTCTGCCCCCGCCTTTGCCATCGCATTGCATGGCAACATGATTGACAAGTTTACCTGCATGGAATTCGCCATTTAAATCAGCTGTAATACCCGCAACCAGCATGACCTTTCCATCGACTGCAGTTCCTAATACAATAACACCTTTCGAAACTTTTTGTTTCATCTCGTCCATCAATTGTCTCAAGGCGTTATTATTTTTCACTTCGACACGCGATGATATAACTGTGACTTCACCCACTTGTTGTGCCGTTTCCATTACATCCGTCAATTGACTGTTTGCTAATTTTGATGAAAGTGATTCATTTTCAGCTTGTAAACTTTTGATTTCACCGAGTAGTGTTTCTATTTTCTTCACTAAATTCTTCGGATTTGTCTTTCCAAGTTCTGCTGCCGCTTCCAGAATACCCTCCTCATCTTTAAAAGCCTTATAAGCTTTCGGGCCTGTCAAAGCTTCAATACGACGTGTCCCTGCCCCTATACCGCTTTCTGATACAAGTTTAAATAAACCAATAGCACCAGTTGAATTGACATGACAACCGCCACAGAGCTCAATTGAGTAATCAGCGATCGAAACTACCCGAACAATATCACCATACTTCTCTCCAAAAAGTGCCATTGCACCTTGTTCTTTTGCTTCTGCGATTGGTTTTTGTTTGATATCGACAGGAAGGTCTTCCCAAACCTTATCGTTTACAATTCGCTCTATCTCTTCGAGTTCCTCTTTTGTCACTTGACCAAAATGAGAAAAGTCGAATCGGAGTCGATCAGGACCAACATACGATCCTGCTTGTGCCACATGATCACCTAGCACTTCTTTAAGTGCTTTATGAAGAAGATGTGTTGCAGTATGATTTTTAATGATTAGCCTTCTATTTTCAGCTTTAACGTTTGCCGTAACAGTTGTTCCAATCGACAACTCCCCAGACCGTATCGTTGCGGTATGAAGGTTTTGTCCATTTGGTGCTTTATGAACTTCAGTTATATCTGCGATAAAAGCATCATTTGCAATGGTTCCTTTATCAGCAATTTGACCGCCGCTTTCAGCATAAAATGGCGTCTTTTCTAAAACAAACTGGATTTCCTCACCCTCTGATGCACGGTCTACATGATTGCCATTTTGCAATAAGATGCTCACTTGCGTATCCACAACTAATGTATCATATCCGATAAATTCACTAGGAACATTTATTTTGCCAAGTACTTCTGATTGGACGGACATAGAATCAGTTTCTTGTCTTGCTGCACGTGCACGATTTCTTTGATTTTCCATTTCATCGGAAAATCCTTGACGATCTACTTTGACGCCTGCTTCTTCCGCAAACTCCTCTGTTAATTCGATTGGAAAGCCGAATGTATCATATAATTGGAACGCTTCTTTTCCACCAACCATGAACGTGTTCGTTGATTTTGCTTTTTCAATAACGGATGAAAGAATAGCCATTCCATCTGTTAATGTTTCATGGAATCGAACTTCTTCATTTTTAATAACTTTCATGATGAATTCTTGTTTTCCAGCCACTTCTGGGTAATAGTCTTTCATAATTTCGCCCGTAACTGGTACAAGATTATACATAAATGGTTCATTGATACCTAGTTTCATGGCAAAACGAATTGCCCTTCGAAGTAATCTTCTTAATACATAACCTCTTCCTTCATTTGAAGGTAATGCACCATCACCAATCGAAAAAGATACTGTTCGAATATGATCTGCAATGACTTTGAATGCGATATCTTTTTCTTTGTTGATACTATATTTTTCACCAGAATAATCTTCAACCGTTTTTATGATTGGCATAAACAAATCAGTATCATAATTCGTTGGAACACCTTGAATAATTGAAGCCATTCTTTCGAGGCCTAGTCCTGTATCAATGTTTTTTGTTGGTAGCGGTGTGTACGTATCATCTGGGTTATGATTAAACTCTGAAAAGACAAGATTCCAAATTTCCAGATAGCGTTCATTTTCCCCGCCCGGATAGAGCTCTGGATCTGAAAAGTCATCCCCATAGCTTGGTCCACGGTCATAGAAAATTTCTGAGTTAGGTCCACTTGGCCCTTCTCCAATATCCCAGAAATTCCCTTCGAGTCGAATAATACGTTCTACTGGAATGCCTACTTGCTCTTTCCAAATCTGATAAGCTTCTTCATCTTCAGGATGAACTGTAATTGACAAAAGTTCTGGGTCAAAACCAATCCATTTTTCATCAGTTAAAAATTCCCAAGCAAGTAGAATTGCTTCTTCTTTGAAATAATCACCAATGGAAAAGTTCCCCAACATTTCAAAAAAAGTATGGTGACGCGCAGTAATTCCAACGTTTTCAATATCATTTGTACGAATTGATTTTTGAGCATTTACAATTCGTGGGTTTTCTGGAATAACACGTCCATCAAAGTATTTTTTTAATGTCGCTACACCGCTGTTTATCCACAATAATGATGCATCATCAATTGGGATAAGCGGAGCTGATGGCTCAATGCTATGTCCGTTTTCCTGAAAGAATTTTAAAAAGAGATTTCGAATTTCTGCAGAAGATAATTTTTTCATCTGAAGCCCTCCTATTTTTCATTTACTTAAAAAATTCCAAGACACAAAAAAACTCCGCCCCTAAACAAGGGACGAAGATGTTAGTCTCGCGGTACCACCCTAATTACCTGCTACAATTGCATCAGGCATCTCTGGTTGCCTTAACGCGGCTGACGGCAGTGATAAGCTGCACTCGGGAGTAGCTTTCAGCAAATTGAATTGGGAACCCTTTCAGCCGTGGGGCTCCTTTCTGGACAATTAAACATGCGTACTTTCTCCGTCAATGTGTTAACTATAATGAATTCAGTATAGAAAACTTTAGTAACCATGTCAATGGACATCCTCAAATTGATAAGGAGAAATTCCGCTCATCCCAATCATCGGATCAATCGATACAAAGGTTTCCATAGTTAATTTGTATTCTATTTGTTGTTTCGGTTCAGCGTTACTATCTAAATCTTTTTTCGACTCATCTTTATCAGTGGAATTCTCTAATGCTACTTGTTTGACTTGGTCCTCTTCATCAATATCAGCTTCTCCGCTTAAACGCTCTTTCAGGGAAGTCTGTCTGGCCAATTCATCTGTTCTCGATATGCCTGCCTTAAACTCTTCAGGCTCACCACATAAGATAAGAAACTTCTGTGCACGTGTGATTCCCGTATATAAAAGATTTCGTTTCAACATTTTCCGATGGCTTCTTACGACTGGCATAATCACAATTGGAAATTCACTTCCTTGCGATTTATGAATGGAGCAACAATATGATAATGTGATTTGATTTAAATCACTGCGTTCATATGTAACCTCAATCCCGTCGAATGAGACAACAAGCAATTCTTTTTTATCGATTGTTTCGTTGGCTTTTATAATCGCAATAACTTCGCCCATATCCCCATTAAATACATTGCTCTCCGGTTGATTGACGAGTTGCAAGACTTTATCGCTAATGCGATAGACAACGTCTCCAAAAATTACTTCTTTTCGCTTTGGCCCAGGTGGGTTAACCATTTGTTGAATCATTTTATTAATACTATCGATACCTGCTGGCCCTCTATACATCGGTGCAAGGATTTGAATATCTTTAATCTCATGACCTTTCGAAATCGCATTTCCGACAATTTGTTCTACTGCTTCCAAAACACGATTTCCACTTGCTTTAATAAAAGATCGATCAGATGTTTTTCCAAATATATCATCCGTCCATTCTGAACGTTTAATCATATGGGCCATTTCAATAATTGTAGAACCTGCACTTTGACGATAGATTTCAGTAAGTTCTATGACAGGGATTTCTTTTGAATCAAGCATATCTTTTAACACTTGTCCAGGTCCTACTGAAGGTAATTGATCTTGATCACCCACAAATAACACTTGAACTGTATTGGGCAATGCTTTCATTAATTGATGGGCTAACCAGGTGTCCACCATTGACATTTCATCAATTATTACTAGACTACCCTCAATTTCACGTTCTGTTTCTTCCTCTTTTTCCTGTCCTGTAAAACCTAATAACCGGTGAATGGTCATGGCTGGCAGTCCAGTCGATTCAGACATTCTCTTTGCTGCTCTTCCCGTAGGTGCTGCTAAAATAATCGGAAAGGGTTCTTTTTTCTTCACATACTCTTTTGGATCCAGTGATAAACCGTGAAGTTCTGCATAAACTTCGACAAAACCACGAATGACAGTTGTTTTACCTGTTCCAGGACCTCCAGTTAAAATCATTGCTGGTGAATGTAAGGCAGTTTCAATTGCAGCGACTTGTGTTTTCGCATAGTTCACACTTAGTCGTTCCTCAACTTCTCCTATAGCACGTCGAATTTCGGAAACTGGAAATTGATTATCTAATTCATTTTCAAGCAATAAACGGATTTTAGAAGCAAATCCAATTTCTGAAAAATAGAGAGACGGAATATATAATCTTTGTTTTTCTCCAACCAATTTCCCTTCTTCAATTAACTCGATTATAGAACTCGAAATACTGCTGAATGGAATTTCAATTGGCTGGCTTGATTCGAGCAAGTATTTGACTTGTGGAAGGACAATCTTCCCCTCCATATATACATGCCCTTCTGATTGAATACCTTCGTTCATCGAATGTAAAATTGCTGCTTTTATTCTAAAAGAGTGATCCCCTGTTATTCCTAAATTCTTTCCAAGTTCATCCGCACGTTGAAATCCAACACCTTCGATTTCTTCTGTTAATCGATAGGGATTCTCTTCAAGTATCGAAATTGAATCTTCCCGATAAGTTTGATAAATACGCATCGCAATTTTAGGACCAAATCCCCATTCATTCAATTGAATAATTGTTCGCTCTAATCCCATATTTTGTTCAAGAACACTGATTAATGTCTCTTTTCTTTCGTCAGAAAGTCTTGGCACAGCATCTAAAACAGTTGAATCATCTAATATTTTTTTAATGGCATCTTTTCCAAGTGTAGTTACAATCGCTTCGGCCGTTTTCGTCCCAATTCCAGGAAACAAATCACCTGACAAGTAGTGGATAAGCCCTGTCTCTGTGCCTGGCATTTCTTTGGCAAATGTGTGCACATCGAATTGTGCACCGTATGTTGGATGATTAACCAGTCTGCCTGTAAATTTATAATCGTCATCTGCAGAAAGCTCTGGAAAGTTCCCTTTAACGATTATCTCCTTTTCCTCATAGTTACAATTTGTTTTACTTATTTTCAGCTTTGCAATTGTAAATAGACTGTCAGGATTATGAAATATCGTTACAAGAGGTCTCCCGAGTATAAAAAGTTCTTCGGTCAATCCTTCCATCGCTGTTCGCCTCCTTAACCTTGGTCAAGTTGAATCATATCGTAAATATATCGAGCTTGTTCATATTCTGGATTGATTGTAAATGCATTTTTCAGATGGTGCAAAGCATCATCTTTTCTGTCAGTTGATACGGCATATAAGAAGCCCAAATTATAATGGGCATCAGCATTTTCTGCTTCGTGTTTAATGACAAATAAAAATTGTTCTTCAGCTTGCGTAAACAATTCCATATTTGCCAGAAGGATACCGTAAGCTAGTCTAGCTTCTAAATCTTCCGGATTTAACTCTGTCGCACGCTGTAAATAGGGTAATGCAAGTTTAGGTTGATCTAATCTTTCTAAACTTTTACCAACCATAAAATAAGCGTCTGCTTCATCGACACCTTTTTGAATGGCTTTTTCATACAATTTCAGTGCTTCTTCATATCGCTCAAGATTGAAATATAAGTTGGCTAGCCCATAATAGGCAGTTCCTGCATTTTCATCCAATGTAATGGCTTGTTGGAAAAATGGTTCTGCCTTTTCAGGATCGCCAATTGATGCGAATACATTTCCTAAATTAATATAACCAATTGCTTGCTTTGGTTCTTCTTCTATTGCTTTAACAAATGATTCTACAGCTATTTCATATTTACCTTCTTGGAGTGCTGCTATTCCAGTTTCATTGTAATTCATCGTCGATTCCACCTTACCCAACATAATCAAGTTCAACGCCATTTTTAATCACCGTATCGATCGTTCCGCCTCCGAGACATTCTTCCCCGTCATAAAATACAACAGCTTGGCCAGGCGTAATGGCACGCACTGGTTGTTCGAATGTCACGCGAGCTGTATTGTCATCTAATAATTCAACAGTTACGTTCGTATCAGGTTGGCGATAACGAAATTTAGCCGTACAGCTAAAGTTTTTCGGCATGTCACGTGCAGTTGAAAAACTAATATCAATTGCAGTTAGACTATCAGAATAAAGTGCATCATGATGGAAACCTTGTCCAACTAATAACACATTTCCTTTCAAGTCTTTACCAATGACGAACCAGGGATCTCCCGCGCCGCCAATTCCTAAACCGTGGCGTTGGCCAATTGTATAGTACATAAGCCCATCATGTTGACCCATTGTCTCACCAGTCATCGTTTTCATATGACCTGGTTGAGCGGGTAAGTATTCTCCAAGAAAATCTTTAAAATTTCGTTCTCCAATAAAACAGATTCCAGTAGAATCCTTTTTCTTCGCAGTCGATAAGCCTGCCTCCAGCGCTTTTTCACGTACAATATCTTTATCTAGATGACCAATTGGGAACATTACTTTTTGGAGCATCTCTTGTGTTAACTGATTTAAAAAGTATGATTGATCTTTGTTGGTGTCTTTCCCACGCAGCATAGATACACCGCCCTCAACTTCCACAACTTGTGCATAGTGTCCAGTTGCTAAATAATCCGCACCTAAACTCATTGCATGATCGAGAAACGCTTTGAATTTAATTTCCTTATTGCACATCACGTCTGGGTTTGGTGTTCGTCCTGCTTTGTATTCTTCTAAAAAATACGTAAAGACTTTGTCCCAATATTGTTTTTCAAAGTTTACTGCATAATATGGTATTCCGATGTCATTACAAACACTAATTACATCTTCATAATCTTCTGTTGCAGTACAAAATCCTGTCTCATCTGTATCATCCCAGTTTTTCATGAAAATGCCGATTACGTCATAGCCTTGTTCTTTTAATAGTAAGGCAGCTACAGATGAATCTACGCCACCTGACATACCTACAACGACACGTGTTTCTGAAGGTGCTTTTTTTATAGTCATTATCTATCAATCCTTTAATTATCATTTTACTAATCTTTTTACGATGTCAGCTGTTTTTAGTATCGCTGTCTTTATTTGTTCATCATCAAGTCCGAGTCCAAAACTGAATCTGACAGAATTTCGAAGTTCTGGAGCGCCTTCTCCGTACATTGCCGTTAAAACATGTGAGGGGTCAAGTGAGCCTGCCGTACAGGCTGAACCACTTGAAACACAGACGCCTGCCATATCAAGATTAACAAGCAATGATTCAATATCGGTTCCCGGGAAACTGATGTTAATGATATGCGGCAATCTTTCAGCTTCTACTGCATTCACTGAAAACTTTACGTTTTGTTCAACCAATTTTGTTGTCATAATATGCTCGAATTCATTATATTTCTTCGTGTTTTCTTTGAGTGTTTCATGAGCAATTTTCACAGCATCTGAAAAAGCAACAATCGCAGGCACATTTTCAGTACCAGCTCGACGTTTTCGTTCCTGCTCTCCCCCGTATAAATGGGGTTTCGTCATCATTCCAGTCCGTTCGTAAAGGAAACCTACCCCTTTTGGTCCATTTAACTTATGTGATGAAACAGACATTAAATCAACTTGAAGTTCATCTACATCAATAGGCATTATCCCGTAGACTTGAACAGCATCTGTATGAAAAACTGCTTGATGATTTTGTAACAGTTTACCGATTTCACGGATGGGTTGAATCGTACCAACCTCGTTATTGCCCATCATGATTGTAACCAAAATGGTTTCTTCTGTGAGGGCTTGTTCTACTTGTTCTACACTAATTTGGCCGTTTTGATCAACTTCCAAAAAAGTCACTTCATAACCTTCTAAAAGAAGTTGTTTACATGTGTTTAACACAGCATGATGTTCACTATTTGTCGTGATGATATGGTTTCCTTTTTCTTTCATTGCATTAACTGTACCGAAAATAGCAATATTATCTGCCTCGGTTCCGCCCGAAGTGAAAATAATCTCATTCGGTTGAGCGTTAATTGATTGGGCAAGCGTCTTCCTTGCCTGGTCTAGCCATTTTCTAGCTTCTCTGCCATAACTATGAATACTCGAGGGATTCCCAAATAATGAATTGAGTAGTTCTGTATATTTTCGAGTGACCGTTGGATGAACCGGAGTTGTTGCAGCATGGTCTAGATATATAGTTGTCATTTTAAATCTCCTTTAAATATAAAACATATAACTATCGATAGTCGATTTGTCATTGGATTCCATAAGGTCGGCGATTGTTGTCGTGTCCAGCACTTCACGAACTGCATCTGCAATTCGCTTCCATAATTCTTGTTGGGGTAGATCTTCATCACCTAGACCTTCTACTGGTTGAATTGGACCTTCTAATACTCTGATAACATCTCCTGAAGTGATTTCAGAAGGCGGTTTTGAAAGCATATATCCCCCATAGGCTCCACGTACACTTTTTACAATTCCATTATTACGTAATTGCGGAATCAGTTGTTCTAAGTATGCTTCAGAAAGCGATTGTTCTTCGGCGATTTGACGTAGTGGTATTGGTCCATCACCGTATTTAACGCCAAGGGCAACAACGATTGTTAACCCGTACCGTCCTCTTGTAGAAATCTTCATTTTATAACCCCGTCCTTTGCGTCTTGCTTCAAAATATTATAACATAATTGCTCATGAGCTTCCCTAAAATGATTTCATCTGAATTCATGTGTATAATAGAGGAACGGTTGTACGAGGAGTGATTTTTTTGCAGAACGAACCATTAGCTTATCGAATGAGGCCACAAACAATAGACGAAGTCGCAGGGCAAGAAGCCATAATAGGGGAGAAAACCGCACTTTATCAATTAATAAAAAAAGGGCATGTTCCTTCTATGTTATTATACGGTGAACCCGGAATTGGAAAAACCTCCCTTGCACATGCAATTGCAGGAACAAGTAATTTGCCTTTCATTGCCTTAAACGCCACAGTTTCAGGCAAAAAAGATGTAGAACATGTAGTTGCCGAGGCACGCATGACCGGAAAAGTACTATTATTTTTAGATGAGATTCATAGGTTCAATAAATTACAACAAGATACCTTGCTTCCACATGTAGAAAGTGGTGCAATTGTTTTAATAGGTGCAACGACAGAAAATCCTTTCCACGACGTCAATCCCGCCATACGATCACGATGTGGAGAAATACGACAACTTTCCCGCTTGGAACCTAAAGATTTAATCGCTCTACTTAATCGTGCATTAGGGGATGAAGTACGAGGGCTTGGTAAGAAAAAAATTGTTATTTCAGAAGAACAGATTCTCATGATTGCGGAAGGCGTTAACGGAGATGCACGTAAAGCGTTAAATGTTCTTGAATCTACAGTGATAGCCAGTGATGAGATTGAAGGAGAAACAATCGTAGAAGATTGGCTAGTTGAAAATCTATTAGGCAGAATCGGATTATTCGGTGATAATAAAGGATCTCATTTTTACAACTTATTATCCGCCCTTCAAAAATCGGTTCGCGGTAGCGATGTCGATGCTGCTATTTATTATTTGGCTCATTTATTAGAAACTGGTGATATCATCGCGGTCTCTAGACGGCTTCTTGTCATGGCCTATGAAGATATTGGCTTAGCAGCTCCAGATGTTGGACCACATGTGCTTGCCGCAACCGATGCCGCGATTAGACTCGGAATGCCAGAAGCTAGAATTCCGCTTGCCAATGCTGTCGTTGAGATGTGTCTGGCTTCGAAATCAAATTCTGCTTATCATGCGTTTGATGCAGCTGTAAATGCAATTAACACTGGTAATACAGGCGACATTCCTTTGCATTTACGAGATACACATTATCAAGGAGCAGCTGAACTAGGACATGTTGGTTATAAATATCCGCATGATACCCCTATCGGCACTTTCGGCGGTTGGGTAAACCAACAATATTTACCAGACAAAGTTCAAGGTACAGTGTTTTATCGTCCAGTATTGGCAGGTGAAGAAGTAAAGTTAGCAGCAATCTATGATCGATTAAATGAATTTAGGAAAAAGAAATGATTCGTTATATTGGAGATGATCATGATGACTTCAAATGAAAAGATCTTAGGAAATGAGCGCCGAAACTTATTAGTGAAATTATTAATGGATGCAAGTCAGCCAATACCAGGGAGAGAACTCGGTGAAATAACGAAAGTGAGTCGCCAAGTGATTTCTGGAGATATTACGCTATTAAAAGTAAAAGGTGAGCCCATTATTGCAACTAGTCGTGGATATGTCTATATGCGTCCTGCCACTGAGCAAAATAAGATTGAAAAGATTATCGCTTGCAACCATTCATCAATGCAAACAGAAGAGGAACTAAATATTTTGGTTGACCACGGTATAACCGTGAAAGATGTTAAGGTAGAACATCCCCTTTACGGAGATTTAACGGCTTCTATTATGGTCTCAAATCGAAATGAAGTAAAAAGATTTGTAGAAAATATTAAGCAAACAAACGCATCCTTATTATTAGAGTTAACTGACGGTATTCATCTTCATACAATCATTGCATCAAGCAATGAAGAAATCAAACAGGCAGAAGAAGCATTAAAAAAAGCGGGCATTCTCGTCGATTGACGGATATCCGCTTTTTCTCTACCAAAATACGATTAAATCACTTAACACATCAAGCATTGTGGTTTCTTTTTTCTCTTTTGTTGATTTACCTTTTGTTTTGTTACTGCGTTCTTGTTTCAATTCCCGTACAATCAATTCAAGCTCCCCACGGTCTAACCAAATGCCTTTACATATTGTACAAACATCAATCAATACAGATTCCTTTTTAATTTCCTGTAATTCTACAGCACATTTCGGACACTTCAAGTTGCCACTCCCCTTTTTCTTACCAACTATTATTACGATTTTTATAGTAAATCAGTTGATCTATCCATTTTCCACCTTCATAAAAGAATTCTTTTCTAATACATTCAAATTGAAAGCCTGCACTTTCAGCCAATTTCTTGGACGGCTCATTGTCTACGTTAATATGCAATTCAAGACGATGAAAATTGAGTTCAGAAAAAAATAATTCAATAGCAGCCTGAACACTCTCTTTTCCATAGCCTTGTCGGAAAAACTGGTTATGTATGGAGTACCCCATCATGGCCCAATTATAATCCATACGCAAAATCTTAACGACTTCTATATTGCCAATATTAGCCCCATCTTCTTTTCTAAATATCCCCAAAATATATACATCATCTTGTTCAGCTGTCTCATGAAAACCTTTAATCCACTTTATAAACCATTTTTTCGAATAGGATGATGAATCTTCATACCCATCATCGTATTTATAGGTTGAGGGTAATCGATTATCAAATCCAAGTGTCCATTGTTCAAAATCATCATTATTAAATGGCCTTAAAATAAGTCGTTCTGTTTCAATTGTCAGTTCTGCCATATTACTACCTCCGAATTAATAAATATATGTCCCTATGAATAGTTTAACGGAATACTGCTAGGATTGCCTCTCAATTCTACAAAATTAGTATATATCTAAATATAATTGTTAGAAAAATATAAATATGATACGCTAATCAAGTGAACATCGACTTTAACCATTGGAGGGAATATTAATAATTAATAAACTTAACAATTAATGAAATGAAAAACGGTTTTAAAAATAAAGATTTTTCTCCTGTTGAAATAACACAGGCTTTTTTAAATCGGATGAAAGAATTCGATGAGTTAAATGCTTTTATCACCGTAACTGAAGAGATTGCATTAAAACAAGCTAAAATTTCAGAACAAAAGTTTCTGGAAGATCTATCAGTCGGTGTTCTTGAAGGGATTCCAATTTCTTATAAGGATAATTTATATACAAAAGGCATCCGTACAACGAGCGGTTCAAAAATCGAAGAAAATTTCATACCTGATGTCAATGCTGGCATAGTCACAAGACTTCAACAAGAAGGCGCAATCACACTCGGTAAAGCCAATATGCATGAGTATGCTTTTGGCATCACATCAGATAACCCATTTTATCAAGCTGTTAAAAACCCATGGAATACAGCATACACGCCTGGTGGCTCCAGTGGCGGATCTGGGGCAGCGGTCGCGGCTTCGTTATGTGCTGCTGCAATCGGGACGGATACAGCAGGATCAATTCGTATCCCCGCAGCTGCGACAGGTGTTGTTGGACTAAAACCGACACACGGATTGATCGTAGATACAAATGTCAGAAATATCTCTTGGTCCCTTGATCATATTGGTCCGCTGACAAAAAACATGACTGATCTTGGTGTGATGTTGGATGCCATGACAGGGATGGATTATTCAAGTTCACTTTCAAAAGATATACGAGGGTTACGCGTTGGCATTCCGAAAAACTATTTTAATGAATTAATTGAGAACAATACTGCGAATTTATATGCCGAAGCATTAAATAATCTTGAAAAATTAGGTGCAATTTTAATTGAAGTTGACATACCTTTCACATCAAGTGATCTAGCATGCTCACTAAGTATCGGGATGGCGGAGGCTGGTTTTGTTCACGAACAATTTTTAACTGAATCAATTGATTTATATGGTCGTGACGTAAAAGCATCTCTTGAACTCACCCAATCAATCTCATCATTGGATTATATTAAAGCGTTACAAAGAAAAAAGGTAGTGTTTCAAAAGTTTGAAGCATTGTTTACAAAAATTGATATAATCGCAACGCCGACAACACCGGATACGACGAAGAAAATTGGCGAAACGAAATTCGAAATTAACGGCATCATGGATAGTACATTTAACTCAATGGTACGCCTCCCTGCTGTTTTCAATTTTACTGGTCAGCCTGCGCTCTCGCTTCCTTGTGGAATTGCTCCAAATGGATTACCAGTTGGACTTCAACTCGCCAGTTCCGCATTCAATGAAAGAACATTACTACGTGCGGGTTACGCATATGAACAAGCCCATTTAACAACATTTTATAAGGAACGTGAAAGAAGAATTGAGCAGACACTGAAAACGAAAGTAAGCTGACGCTCACAAAATAGAGGTGATTTGTAATGGAATGGATTCAGGACTTTTATAAGAAACAATATTCTATCACTGAAGGTATGGCGGATACAATCACATCATACGAGGAAGCAAACGTGGACAAAGTTGAAGCTATTTCCACTGTGAAAGGAAGATTAAAAATCCTTGAATTAGGTGGTGGACTCGGACTTTTCGCTGTCGCAGCAGCAAAGCGTGGTCACGACGTAACCGTCATCGAACTTGTTCCGACAGCAGTCGAACAAATTCATAATTTAGCATTGGCGCATAATGTCAAAGATAAAATGACGATTATCGAAGGAGATTTCTATCAGGTTGATTTACCGAATGACTTTGATATAGTCTGCTATTGGGATGGATTTGGAATTGGTACAGATGATGATCAGAAGCGTTTACTACATCGTATAGATAATTGGCTCCTACCAACTGGCGCTGTATTAGTAGACATTTACACCCCCTGGTATTGGGCAAAAGTATCCGGGCAGGATATGAAGATCGGAGAAGATAGTCATAGACAGTATGGATTCGATCCGGAAGGTTGCCGAATGCTAGACACTTGGTGGACTACTCATTCTGACAAAGTTACACAGTCATTACGTTGTTATTCACCTGCAGACTTAAACTTGTTATTATCTTCCACTAGTTTGTCCATACAATCATTAACACCAGGCGGCGAAATGGATTATGACAAGTGGATTTTCACCGAAAATGTTCCATTGGAAAGAGCGATGGGATTTTTAGCCGTACTCAAAAAGGATGAATAGTAGATAATTTCAATTTATTAACGAGGGGATTTCTCTATACTTCGTTGAAGGTTGGTAGATGGCCCATGCGATAAGGCAGACTCCAAAATACTGTCTGCCTTATTAATCTCGGTAGCAGTGGTCTGAGGTATATGCTATAGACAAGTGGACTTTACTCGGGAGAAATTGGCTCTTTTTCTATTCCTAGTTCTTTTTCGAGTTGTTGTAGATAACTCAGCATAAATAGATGGCGCTCTTCAGCCAATCGCTTCCCCTCAGTCGTCACCATTAGTTCTTTTAAAAGCAATAACTTTTCATGAAAATGAGTGACTGTCGCCGTCTCTTTTTTACGATAATCTGCTTCCGACATTTCCGAGCGTGCTGTTTCAGCTACATCATATAACTTCCTACCCCTTGAACCACCAAACGCGAATGCTCTGGCAATGCCAATCGCACCCATGGCATCTAATCGATCTGCGTCACGCATAATTGCCCCTTCAAGTGAGGTAATTGATTTTTCATTTCCGCCACTAAATGATACGCTATCGATACAAGCGACTACTTCTTCAATCATGTTCTCATCTGCTCCGTGTGTTGTGAGGATTTCTCGAACAGATAAATTGGCAACTCTTTTATATTTAGGGTCATCAATATCATGAAGTAAAACCCCTAATTTAATAAGACCTACATTTGCTTGTGGTTCAGTTGCGACAATTTCCATAGCATTTGTCATAACCCTTTCAATATGAGCATAATCATGACTTGCATCAAAACCACTATACATCTCTTTCGCAGTTCCCTGACAACTCTTAAATAATTCTTCCAATGGACTCACCTTTTCTTGTTAATTCAAATTTACATTTCTGAAGATTTGGGCATATCATTGACGTACTATGTCGATTCGTGTATAGTAAAATCATCCATGTAACTTAGTGGATAGACATTGTAGGACTGGGGAGGGGCGTACATGTACCAAGGAAAAGTGAAATGGTTCAGCAATGAAAAAGGATATGGTTTCATTGAAGCGGAAGACGGTGAAGATGTGTTTGTTCACTTTACTGGCATAATCGGTGACGGCTTTAAAACGCTTGATGAAGGAGAATTAGTATCTTTCGAAATCACTGATGGAAATCGCGGACCTCAGGCGGCCAATGTCTCAAAAACAGAAAACGACTAATGTTTAATTATAAATCCCGCATGCATAATTTGCTTGCGGGATATTATTTTGTATATTTATTTAATTGACTCCCTAAAAACTTTAGTTGGTCACCTACTGTACAGCCTTCAATACAAAATCGATGTGCGGAAGTCTTTCCTCTATCTTTGTTCAGTTGGTTTTTAAGAAAACAATCTTTGCAAAAAGTATCCATGACCGAATCAATTTCTTCTATTATTATTGTTTTATCCATACAAACCTCCCATATACGCCATTCTGATGATACAGAAGACAGACGAGTAACTAAAAGTTAACTTTATTACGAGGTGTTTAAAGATGATTGAATTATATACTGACGGTGCAAGTGCTGGGAATCCAGGGAAAAGTGGAATTGGGATCTACATTAAAGGCGAAGGCCATCTTATCAAAATTTCAGAAAGTATTGAACCAACCAATAATCATACGGCAGAATTTTTAGCCCTACTACGTGGTGTTCAAGAAGTAGCCAAAATCACAAACGGAATTGTATCTGTACGATCTGATTCTCAAGCAGTAGTCACTGCTGTTGAAAGAGAATTCGTTAAAAATGAAGCACATAAAAGCATTTTGGCTGAAATCATTACACAAACAAAATCATTTGATTACTTCTTTATCAAGTGGATTCCGAGTGCCAATAACAAAATTGCAGATGTACTGGCTCGTGAGGGAATTCATAGATAGCCTATTGTTTTTTGAAAATCGTTGAAAGGCTATGCCCATTCAACGATTTTCTTATTGCTTATTATCATGTTTTCATAAATGTGATTGTATTTTCATCTAAATTATAAATTAGCCATTCTCGGTTCAATACTACTGAACCTACATTAATAAGTATATTTTCCCCAATTAATGTATAGGGCAAACCAAAATTAACTTTTTGACCTACCCCATCAATCGTTAAGGCCGAAATATGGCTATGTCCGTAAAAAACTGGCGACGTATGGATGTTTGCTTGTTGCAAGGACCATGGTTCACCGCCCCATTTCCATTGATGACCGTGAAGTATTTGCCCTTTTCCAAGATTAATTACTTCAGGTAGTGCTTCTATTTTTCTTCGTATATGATCATCGGTTTCCGTGATGAAGAGTATTCTCTCTTCTTGGTTTCCGATAACTGACGGGAAATTTAATAGTTCAGTGAAGCCTTTTGGGTTAATCATAACTTGTTCAAGTCTTGTAAATTTATCAGCCGTAATATCTTTTTTACTAACCGTACATTCAAAAAGGTCACCAGTCCCAATGACTTTCGCTTCTGGTTCCACTTCTCGAATGTGATTTAATACTTTTTCTAAGTCTTCTTTTGATGAATGTATGTCACCCAGCAAAGCATAAATCATAAACTACCTCCAAAATCTTATCCTTGTTCAATTCGTGCATTTCCTTTAGAAACCCAGTCACTGTAACTTCCAATATAAAGACGTATATTTTCATACCCGAGATGCGACAGCATTGCATACAGCGGTGAAGCCGTAACCCCACTACCACAATAAACTGTCACACTTTCTTTAGGACTTACAATACTCGCTAGTTTTTCTTTTGTTGTTTCATCAAATTGAAATTTTCCATCGACTATTAATTGTTCCCAATCAAAATTCACTGCCGACGGAATATGTCCACCAACTCTATCTAACGGCTCAACTTCCCCGCGGTATCTCTTGGCTGCACGGGCATCGATAAGAAGATTACTTTCTTTCCCTTCGACAATATCTTCCACAAATGCTCGAGTAGCGTATATTGATTCATCCCAATTAGGATTGACCTTTGTCCTTATCGGCATCGGGGATTCCTGATCAACTGGAACACCTGATTCTTTAATTGCTTCATACCCTTCTACTACGATTGACGCATTCTGAAAACCTGCATATTGTAAAAACCACCAAGCACGCGTTGCGAATGGGCTTCCACCATCATCGTAAACTAAAATTGTATCGTCCAAGTTCAGACCACTACTTCTAAAAAGATCCACTAAAGCAGTCTTATTTGGCATTGGTTGTCTACCTTCTTTTTTCGTCAGATCTGATAAGTCTTTATTGAGATCCCAGTGAACCGCACCGCTAACATGTTTTTTTTCATATGACTTCTTACCCTCTGTTGCATCAGATAATGAAAAACGTGCATCAATCCATTTTGCATTTTTCGAATCGAAGTCATGAATTGAAACAAAAACCTGACTCATTTACACCACCTCCTTTACTGGTAAAGAATTGTATAGGTTTCGCCATTCATCAATTTTATCAGTTTCCACAAGAAGCGTTCGTTCAGATTTAATTTGTGTTAAACATTCTTTTAATAAATGATGTCTAAGTGCTTCTGCTTCTTTTGAGATTAATTGAATCACCCAATCTTCGAGTCGATCTTTTTCCCTACTTAAATATCGTTCAGAATCTGTTTTTAAAAGTTCCTCAAGACGAACTTTCAACTTCTCCCTATCGCCACGCTCAAAAAACGATTTTTCATTTCGAAATAATCGATTAACACTGCTATAAATAGTTGAATCAGTGAATGGAAAATCATAGGACAACATTTCAGCTTGATCTGGTTCAAATAAAGTTGGTTCAAATATATCGTCAATTTCTTTTAAGGATTGGATCTCTGTTTGTTGTCTACTCATTAGTTGTTTTGTTAAAAAGTTTGCGATTCGTAAGTTTGTCACTTTAAGTTCTTGTGTCAGATCGAAGCCAACCATTTGAACGGTTTCCTCTAACGCCCCTCTTAAGGCATCACTTGAAGACTTTTTCGCGAAAACTGAAGGATTATATGCTTCGCGATAAAAATCACTAAAACGTAAAAAGATGCGCTGTAAAATATAATACACGAGTTCGTTAAGCTCGTTTTTGGTGCTTGTCTGAAATACTTGTATAAAATCATCCTGATATTTTTCTTGAATAATTTCTTCAAGTCTAGACAACTCTTCAAGACGTGCCGACTTTCGTTTCATATTTAATTCTGTACGTGAAATTAGGGATGCCAATCGATTTGTTGTTTTTGATGTTTCTTCTTCTAACGATTGGACAGCAAGCCCTCTTAAGTCATGCGCTAAGAAATGATGAAAATCTTTTTCAAAAAGAGACATCATATCGTCGTTTTGATTTTCATTTTTCGCTTTCAATGCTTGTAAACTTGAAATCCCATGTACGCGAGGGTTTCGAATCCCAAATTTTTGTAGCTCATTCCCAACAAATGATTGTACAAGTTCTGCTTCTTCATCATTTGCTGCTAAATCGATTGCATTCACGATGAAAAACATTTTATCTAATTCAAATGCATCTTTTACACGACCTAATTGAATTAAAAATTCTCGGTCAGCTCTTGCAAATGCATGGTTGTAATAAGTTACGAACAATATGGCATCAGCATTACGGATATATTCAAATGCAACATCTGTATGCCGTGCGTTGATCGAATCAGCACCTGGCGTATCAACGAGTGTAATTCCTTTTCTCGTTAGCTCACAGTCCACATAAAAATCTATCGATTCAACGAAACAGCTTCGATTTTCTTCAGAAACAAATTTAACAAATTCATCTCTTTGTACATTTAATACGG
This sequence comes from Sporosarcina sp. Y1009, assembly GCF_057669865.1. Taxonomy (NCBI): domain Bacteria; kingdom Bacillati; phylum Bacillota; class Bacilli; order Caryophanales; family Caryophanaceae; genus Sporosarcina; species Sporosarcina sp. Y1009. Next base: position 233,794 of record NZ_JBYHFO010000004.1, read on the forward strand.
TTCCAAGCACTTTTTGATACACTGGATAGCCATTTTCAAATGCAGCAATAAAGGATTTATGAATATGAAGTTTTTCATCCGTTAATTTTGCATGTAAAGCATTTTCTACTTGTTCAAATGCTTCTTCCAACGAATCGATTATAATGCCAAGCGCAGAAAATGAGCGCTGTACATCCTCAGTCATTTTATCTGTTGTTTTTAAGTAGACGTCTGCCGTATCGTCTTCTTTACCAGGACCAACCGGACAAATCCGATTAATTGTTGCAGTCGTTGGATTAGGTGATACAGGTAGAATACCTTCTCCGATTAATGCATTTGAAAAGGATGATTTACCAGCACTGAATGCACCAAATAACGCAACTGTAAATTCTTGTTCGTCTAATCGTTTTGCTTTGTTTCGTAAGTATTCAGCAGTTTCTAAAAAGCCAGGAATACTTTCAACAACTTTAGCTACGTGTCGCGCTTCACTACTTACTTCCCCACGCTCAGAAAAAGGAATATCTTCTATTATTATCTCCTCTTCAAGAGCGATAAGCTGTTCAGTTTCTATCTCTATGTCAGCAAGCGACTCCCCTATCTCAAGAATATCTTCTGAATGCCATGTCTTAATTAGTCTATCTCTCCCAGCAATCAAGTTCGCTGACTGGTTTTCTAGGACATTCTTCAAATCATTAACACTTTCCAACAACTGATCTACTTGTTCGATAGCCTCTAGCTTTTTTTCTAAGGCATGAACTCTTTGATTGAGTTGCACACTTTTTTCATCGCTATGGGAATGCATACTTTCTGCAATCGCTAATTTCCAGTCTTCTGTTAAACGTCGATATGCCATCATAATATTTGTCTTCATTTGATTGGCATTGTTAATAACTGTCTCTCCGATCATCGTGTCTGAAGCATTAAAATTCTTTTTCAATTCTTCAAAAGGAATTTTTAAATTCAAAGAATCGATTGTTAAAGTACGTTCATCAGTTAATAAGTTCGCTTCAGTTAATAATTTTTTCATGTACGTTTTTACATGAACTTCGATTTGTGTATGAATGAGTTGCTGAATATTTTCCTCAAATTCTTCTTTTCGTCTTTGTCGCTCTTCGGTTGTCTTTTTAGCCCCGAAGAGAAATCCAACTTTAAAGTTCGATGAAAGTGCTTCCAAGTACCTTTTCAATAATTCTCTTGTTTCATACGGTGTAATCGAAGCATTTTCAATAAGATCAGCTAGCCCTTTGTCGAATGACCCTACAAACACATCTTTGGATTGTAGACTAAGTGCCTTTTTTACTCCCTTTAAATCTTTTTGAATGGATTCATACATGGTCCATTCATAATCCGAAACAAGATTTACATGCAAATCTTTTTCTTCCGCAATTTTTTCAGTTAAGAAGGTGGCATGCTCTTCTTGTAATTGATTTAGCGTTTGTTGAGCGTTTTCGATAAATAGCTCCTGCCAATTATTCATCGATTCAGAAACGATTGTCTCCACTTTGTGGAAATCATTATGAAGGTGGTCCTTATCTCTTAAACTAGTGTAGAAAATATTCTTCGGTTTAACACCCCATAATTCAAAAGAACGCTCTACTGACTTCTTAAAGTCTTTAAATGACAATTCGCTTTCACGATGCTTATCTATTTGATTGATGATTAAGTATACATTGGGATTATGACGCATTAAATCTTTTGTAAAACTAAAATTTAGTTCTGATTGAACATGATTATAATCCATCGTATAGAATACCAGATCCGCTAAATGTAGTGCAGATTCTGTAGAAAGTCGATGCGCATCATCGGTCGAATCAACTCCAGGCGTATCCATAACTGTGATACCTTCAGGTAGAGTAGAATTTTCATGACCAATTTCGACTAAAGAAACTTCAGTTCCATTCTTACTGTAGTTTTTTACAGCATTCGGAAAATTATGACCTTCAGATTTAAAAGATTTTCCATTCAACATATGGATAATTGCATAATCCTTATCCGCTTTTTTGACTTTCACGATATTTGCACTTGTTGGAATAGGGCTGGATGGTAATAAATCTCCTCCCGTTAATGCATTGATCATGGAAGATTTGCCCGCAGAAAAATGACCTGCAAATCCAATCATATATTCTTCTTTAATTAGTTTTTTACCAAAAAGCATAATTTTATTATAACGATCAATATCTCCATGTTTATTAAATAACTCACCATAGGTTGCTGTATTTTCAATGAGTTCGGTAAGTTTAGGTTGAAAATTCGACATTAAACATTCGATCCCTTCATCAATTACTATTTCCATTGTACCATTTTTTTAGATAGAAAAAATGTTCCTTCACCAAATAGATCGTGAAGGAACATTAATATTATAAATTATATAGATTGGAATACTTTTCTGATAAATAATCAGCTAAGTATTTCGCATTTAAGCCTTCACCAGTCGTATCTTGAATAATTTCTAGTGGATTTTTCAACTTCCCGTGTTTATGAACATTTTCAGTCAACCAGTGAAGAATTGGAGCAAACTCCCCTTTTCCTAGCAAATCATCATAGTTTGGAAGATCTTTCAACATAGCGATTTTTAATTGTGCCGCGTACATATAACCTAGGGCATAAGATGGAAAATAACCAAAAGAGCCTCCAGCCCAATGTACATCCTGTAAAACACCCTCTCCATCATTTTCAGGTGTTACACCTAAATATTCTTGATATTTTTCATTCCAAACGGTTGGTAAATCCTTCACTTCTAATTCACCATTAAATAATTCTTTTTCAATCTCGTACCGAATCATAATGTGTAAAGGATATGTTAATTCATCGGCTTCAATTCGGATTAAAGACGGTTGAGATGCGTTAATCGCACGAAGGAAATCTTCTAGCAAAACATCGTTAAATTGCTTCGGTGAATGTTTTTTCAGTAATTCGAAATTGTACTTCCAAAAGTTTTCATGATGCCCGACAAATTGTTCGTAAAATAAGGATTGAGACTCATGAATTCCCATTGATGTTCCGTCTGCAACTGGAAGGCCGTCTAGTGCACCATCAATATTTTGCTCGTATAAGCCATGACCACATTCATGTATGGTTCCAAAAACAGCTGACCTAAAATCATTTTCATCATATTTCGTTGTAAGTCGCACATCACCAATCGTTATCCCCATCGCAAAGGGATGAACAGTTTCATCTAGCCGCCCAGCATTGAAGTCATAACCAAGCTGCTTCAAAATCTCAAGACTAAAATCTTGCTGTGCTTTCTTCGGAAAATGACCAAACAAAAATGACGTATCAGGTTGATTGTCTACTGCTGCTATTTTTTTAACAAGCGGCACAATCGTCTTTTTTAACTCTGCAAACACGTCGTCAATCACATCAGTGGTTATACCCGGTTCATATTGGTCAAGGAGTGTATTATACGGGTTCCCGTCTTTTTCACCCCAATAACCGATAAATCGTTTGGTTGTTGCAACAATTTTTTCCAAATAAGGTTGGAACATTTCAAAATCCGATTTTTCTTTCGCTTCTTCCCACGCGGATTCAGACTGCGATGTCAGCACAACAAACTCACGATATTCTTCAGATGGAATTTTTATGCTCAAATCGTATTGTTTCTTTACTTCTTCATATGTTTTTAACATAATTGGATCGAGTGATGCTTTCTTTTCCTCAAGCTCGTCGAGTAACGTTGCCATTTCTTCTGAAACGCTCATCTTAAAAACTTCTGATGATAATGTACCAACAGCTTCCGATCTGGATTCAAGTCCCTTTTTGGGAGCACCAGTCCGCATATCCCAATACATAATCGAAATGGCTTCTTCATACGCACTCATTTTTTTAAGTAAAGCCAAAAACTTTTCTTCAGTCGTCAAATGATTTTCCCCCTTAAAACGATAAAGTTCATTATTATAGTAGCACAATTTCAGTTATATAAACTGAAAAAATCGTTGAAAAGGCTACTTCCTGCCATTTCAACGAAATTTAAAAAAATAATATTCTAGTTAATCAAAAATAATATCTACGGGAAATAACCCTTTAATATCATTTTTAACGTGTTGTTCATTAGGTTCAAGTAATATATGAACTTTACCTGTATCTTCTGATGTTCGGATTAACCTTCCTACACCTTGACGAAGCCTTAATAGCATAAAAGGAAGGTCAACTTCATTGAAAGGATCAGTTGCATGCTGCCGCCTTGCATCGAATAAGGGGTCAGCAGGTGGAAATGGTAAGTCGTGAATAATTACTTGGGTTAAAGCGTCGTTAGGAATATCTAAGCCTTCCCATAACTTATAGGAACATAACACCTGAATTTGTTTTTGCTGGAATTCTTTAATGATTGATGATAGTTCCCGTTCACCTTCAAATGCCATCTGAGATAAATGACCATCTGGAATTTGGTTCTTAAATTGTGTCATTGCATATTCCGATTTAAATAGAATTAGGGTTTGTTCATTATTATCAAGTAATTCTATTACTTTCGAAGCTTTTTCAGTAGAAAGACGATTGTGCGCATGAATCTCCATAACTTCTTCATAATCAAATGGTGATTCTACCGAAAACGACAGAAATTCCTGTATGCCAAGTCCATCAGCTAAATATGAAAAGTTTTCTTGAACTGAAAGTGTGGCCGATGAAAACACTATAGGAGTCCGAGACGAAAACAATTTTTCCCGTAGGATGTCTGTGACCAATCGAGGCATGACGACAAGTGTCAACTCACCTTCTGGTTCTTCAATCCAATCCACTGCATCATTTTCAGTGATAAATAATGTCATTGAGTATATATATTGATCGAGATACTCTTCTACCATTTTCAATTCATATTCTGGAATGATGTACAGTTCACCTTCAAATACAAATTCTTCAAGTAGTAATGTCGATAACTGGACCGCTTTTGTTCCAACATCAATAATTGCTTCCACTTTTTTAATTGCTTTTCGTTCGTTATCGGTTTGTTCAGCGTAATCCCTAATAAGTTCGAAGAAACGATCATGCACTTCGATTAACTCTTCCATTAAATGCAGCGTTTGCTCTCTTATATCGTTAACCATGATGCGTTCCAATAGATCCAATAAAGTACTATTTTGAACTTCATAGGTAAGCGCTCTTTGTGCTGAATACTCAAGAAGATGCCCTTCGTCGAACACAACCATAGAGACTTCAGGTAACAATGGTAATTGCTCTTGTCGTTCACGAGAGTCTTTGGTCCAAATATGCTCCATGTAGAAATCATGTGAACAGATAATAATCTCTACAGCATCACGGTAATGATTGCGATGAATAGTTTGACCACATCTGTTACGTAAATCACAAGCTAAGCACTGCTGAATCGGGTGAAAATTAACCGTATTCCATTCTTCATCACTAAGGTTTGGATATTCCGAACGCTCTCCGTATGGATAAATAGATTGTAAGGACCCAGTTCCGTAAACAAAGTCAGGAAGATCGTCTTCTATATTATCGATATATTCTTCACCAATCTGTTTGGAGGCATCGTCAAGTCTTTTGAGACATAAATATTGATCTCGTGCTTTTGCAAGTCGAACATCAATGTCGAGATTTAGCGCATCACTAAGCTTTCGAATATCCCCGTCTTCTTTAACAAGTTGCTCAATCAACGTTTCATCTGCGCATGATATGAGTGCAGGTTTACCAGTATAACGCGCGTAAGCAATTGCAGGAAGCAGATAGGCAATGGTTTTTCCAGTACCGACACCTGCTTCTGCAAATAGCACTTTCTTTTCTTTTAAAGCTTTCTCGATTTGAAATGCCATGTAAATTTGTTCATCACGGCATTCAAATCCTTTTTCTGTTAACTCGTCGTAAAGCGTATCCCCAATCCAGTCATTCAATGAATCATAAAATGATTTTTCTTTCGAAAGAGGAAATGGCATTCTTTTTTTCATAAACGGGCTCCTCCCAATAGTGGTGCAAAAAGAAGAGGTTTCGCACCTCTTCTACAAATGGAAATTATTTACGCTTACCCCAATACTGGTAGTAATCTGTTCGGATAAAACCATTAAAGAGTTTACGCTTTTTCGTCGCTTTTCTACCGTATAAAGTTTCAAAGTTTTCCAAAGGTGAAATCATATAGACTGACCAAGAAGGATGATTTTTCATGACATCACCAAGTATTCTTGTAATTTCTTCAGCATCCTCAAGTTCACCTATTCGCTCCCCGTAAGGTGGATTGCCCACCATCACACCATTGAACCCTTGAATTTCAAGGTCTCGTAAATCTTTCGTTTCCCATTTTATCATATCTAGAAATCCAGCTTCAGCCGCATTTCCTTCTGCAATTCTTACCATCTGTGGGTCACTATCGGAACCCGAAATTTCAAGTTTTTGATCGTAGTTTGCTAAATCTTCTGCTTCCTCACGAACACGTGTCCAAACAACATCTTCTATCCACGGCCACTCTTCACTTAAAAATTCACGGTGGGTACCAGGTGCAATATTTTGTCCAATTAACGCCGCTTCAATAGGGATTGTGCCCGAACCGCAGAGTGGATCCAAGAAAGGACGATCTGGATTCCAACGAGTCAATTTTACAAGAGCCGCCGCAAGTGTTTCTTTAATAGGCGCATCTCCTTGCCCAATCCGATAGCCACGTCGATGTAGTCCAGTTCCACTTGAGTCAATGGTTAATGTCACTTTGTCTTTTAAAATAGATACTTCAAGTTTGAATAACGATCCTGATTCCGGCAAAAACCCACTTCGTTTATAGGCTGAATTCAACCGTTCAACAATTGCCTTTTTTACGATTGCCTGGCAATCAGGTACGCTGAACAATGTTGACTTGACAGATTTTCCAGCCACTGGAAATGCAGCATCCACTGGTAAAAACGTCTCCCACGGAAGTGCTTTCGTTCCTTCGAACAATTCATCAAAACTTTCCGCATGAAATTCTCCTACAATTATTCGGACTCTATCTGCCACACGTAACCACATATTTGCTCGGGCAATTGCAGTAGCGTCACCCTGAAAATAAACTTTTCCATTTTCCGTTCTTGTTTCAAACCCCAACGCTTTGACCTCATCTGCAACAATCGATTCTAATCCCATTGCAGAAGTAGCGACTAATTTATATTCTGTCATTTTCCTTCAACTCCCATTTCATTACATCGATGCCCATCAATCTCATTATTCTTTACCCAATATTCATATATTCATAATGACAAAGTATTCGTCATGCTGTTTAAGTATACCCAAATATTATTCATCGTAAAAATAGACCTTTGATATTTGCTATTATGTATCAGTTTTCATCATTCTAGTTCAAAAAGAAAAACTCTCCTTTTATCGGAGAGCTGTTGTCTTAAATTTAAAGCCATAGGTAATTCGATAAGCCATGTTTTGTTCCCTAGTACTCAAGCGGCCTAAGCCTCGTACGCTGGGTGGTAATCATCTATCTACAAACACTGTGTGCCTGTCTCTTCATCAGTTCAATTCCTTCAGAAGAATGCCCCTACCATAGTTTGGGTTTCTCACTTGTGGGGTTTACCGCGTTCCAGTCGATCCGTTTCCGAATCGAATACGTTTCTGTGGCACTGTTCGGAGAACCTCATCCATATTTACACAAGGTAAACGTAGGACTTATTCTCGCCGTCAACGCGCTATGCGCGAAGCCCCGGCTTATTAATTCACCGAGCACAAACACTACGGACATCTCAGAACCGTGTGAGCATGGACTTTCCTCTACAAAGTCTAGCTTTGCAGCGATTACCTGAATTCACGCTATGGTCTATTTAGTATACTATAATTTACGTTAATATTCAATGGTTTTCAAGTTATTCTTGTTCGTGTAACTTACTTCCAAATACATGTCTTTCTAGATTTGAAATTCGTTTAATCAAATCAAAATTCGTGGAGCCTGTATTCCTAGCAGATGGTCTGTTTTCAGCTGCTTCAAGCTCATCCTTAATTTTATTGTTTTCAGCTTCTAATTCAGCAATTCTTTTTTTAAATAATTGGTAGTCTTGAATAACATCATCTAAAAATAAATCGACTTCTTCTTGATTATATCCACGCATACCCGTTTTAAATTCTTTTTCAAGAATTAATTTCGCATCCAATTTAGTTTCCATGAAACTCGCCCTTCCATCTATCTTTCTTATGAGTTATTATATCATATCTTGGCCAAATATGTCTGCCACAAACAGAATTAAACGCGGACATTGTCGTTTACTGCGCTTCCCCGGGAAATAGTTTTCTCATTACTCTTATTTCTCTCTTTTGGAATGCATCTATTTGTCTCATACGAAATCTTTCAGTCAGCTCTTCATCTTCCAACAAAAGCTGTTGAGCTCTCCTTGTGTAGCGTATCGCTTTGTTCAAATCCTTTACTTTATGCTCATACAACTTGGCCAATTCTTCTAAAGCCATAATCCTTTGACGACCGATTAATCGATCGGCTGCGACAACAAATAAGGCAATAGCTTCCTCAAAAGCCTGTTCTCTTTTCATAATGAAACCGAAGTGAAAATGTGTGACTGGATGTTCAATTCCATATTCAACTATCACAGATTCTAAAATTTTACTGCTTCGATCAAATAACTTCAAATCGGAAAACCATTTACCGATATTTGTGCTTGAAATTGCGGTGCCATAAGAAGACGTTTCAAAAAGCAAATTGGTTGTTTCAATATAAAGTGCGACAAGGGAAAGAATGTCCCACTCATTATGCTTGAGGACTTTCATAAGTGACTCGATTCGTCCACTTTTAACTGCATCTTGATAGATAATCGGGGCAAGATAACCTGGGATATCATCCTCCCTAAAAAAACCTATTTTCTTTTCTTCTATGTTCACTAAACTAAAAGAATCAATTTCTTCTTTCCAGATTCTCCTTGAACCATGAAGAAGATCTATATGCGCATGAGATGCAAGCGGCGGTAATGAGTTTCTATTCATCGTCCACCGGGTTTCGACCTGCGGAAGATCGAAACTTTTACCATTATACGTCACAAGATTTATATTATGATTCCAAAGACCAGATGCATATAAAAAAGCACGCTCATGATCAGGGCCAGGTAGTAAATATTGGGTTAGTTGAAATGAGCTTTCTTTTTGTTCAATAAAACCGAGTAAAAAAATTAAGGTTCCCGCACCCTTAAGGCCAGTCGTTTCAGTGTCAAAAAAAACAAGACGCTTTTCTAGCTGAGGTGCTAATGGATGCAGTTCATCCGTCTCTGCCCATTTATTTAATGCAGCATTCAGATCTGATAAACGTATATTCCCATGCTTATAACTAGTGTTGAAATCGATTGTCCGTTTATAAACAAAACCAAGACTATTTTCTTCTTTGGTTAAACCTGCTGCCAGCCATTTGTCTTCATAAAAGGGACTTGGTGGTAGAACCTTCTCAGTCTCTTTTATAGGGGTATCATTTTTAGATTTCTTAACCATCTTCCTCATTGCCATTAGTTTTTGTTCATACGACATTTCTCTCTCCCCTTACGAGTGCATCGAGAAGGGATTCAACATCTTTTTTCATCCCTATTCCTACTTCTTGTGCACCAATACAAATTGGACAACCACCCTGACAACTACATGAAGAAATATGATCCCTTGCTTGTTTAAATAACGAATCCCAACGCGAATAGATTTTTTCACTCAAACCAATCCCACCAGGATAACTATCATAGATAAAGAAAGTCGGCTTATCAGTGTGAACTGCTTTTACCTGTGGCACAACATGGATATCAGAACGATCACATCTTACAAATAAGGGGATGAATGACTGTATTGCATACGCTGCACCTGTCATCGCATCCGTCAATTCTGATTCTGTCCATCCTTTTGGTACATCAAAGGAATACCAAGTTGATGATGTATGAAGTTCAGTCGCTGGTAAGGAAATCGGACCAGAACCGATATTGTCATGCGTACCAAAACGAATTTTTTTAAATATCGTAGGAATTGCAAGAACTGCAATATCACCATAAGAACATATACCATTTTCCGCTCTACTTGTTTCATCTTCGTTTATAACTTTTAACTCTACTGCTAAATTCGCATCCGTAAAATAATCTACGTCGACTTCCGTCACATAGGCTTTCTTCTCTTCCCAATCAAGTTTCTCGACTTGGTATTGGGTTCCTTGATGGATATAGATTGCTTCTTCGTGGAGCAACGTCATCGCGCTAAAGCGGTCCATCTCTCCAATGACAATTGTTCCTTTAGGAATTGTTTTATCTATAATAACAACATTCTCTTGTGCTGCAGAACGCAAGCTGACGTCACTTGCCGGAAAACGGTCTGTCATCCAATGCCAGCGTCCCGTAGTTTTAATGAGGACTCCTTCAACTTCGAGAAATTCAAGTAGCGCTTGTACTTCAAATTCACCATATGTTTCAGTTAATGTAAATGGCAATTCAAACGAAGCACATTTTAAGTGATCCATTAAAATAAACATATTATCTGGATGAATCCTTCCTTCTTCAGGCGATTGTCCAAGAAGATAATCTGGGTTATCAATAATGTATTGATCAAGTGCAACTGATTGTGCAACATAAATGATTAATGCATCTTCTTGTCTTCTACCAGCTCGGCCAGCCTGTTGAAAAGCACTCGCAATGTTTCCTGGATAACCCGTCATAATACATGCTTGTAATTGACCGATATCAATGCCTAACTCCAGTGCATTTGTGCTGACTACTGTCTTAATCGAGCCATCGCGAAGCCCTTTTTCAATTTTTCTACGTTCCGAGGGTAAATAGCCGCCTCTGTATCCCATTACCGAGTTATCAAATAGTTTCTTTTTTGTAAACTCTTGCATATACGTCACTAGCATCTCAACACGAACTCGGCTTTTCGCGAAAATAATTGTTTGCATACCTTCACGATACAATAATGAAGCAATGTCTCGAACTTCCAATAAAGCACTGCGGCGAATTCCGAAAGTCGGATGTACGACAGGTGGATTATAAAAAATAAAATGTTTTTGTCCTGCGGGTGCTCCGTTGTTTTCTATTAAACGCATCTCAGTATTTGTGAGTGCCTCGGCTAATTCACCTGGATTAGCAATTGTAGCAGAAGTACATATGAACACTGGGTCGCTACCGTAGTAATTACAAATTCGTTTTAATCGGCGTAGCACATGTGCAACATGACTCCCAAATACCCCTTTGTATGTGTGTAATTCATCAATAATAATATATTTTAGATTTTCGAAGAGTGATACCCATTTTGTATGATGTGGTAAGATCCCGGAGTGCAGCATATCCGGATTCGTTAGGACAATATGGCCTGACTTTCGAACCTTTGAACGAAGTCCTGAAGCTGTATCACCATCATAGGTATAGCTTAGTATTGTTTCTTCGCTCGCTTCGATTAATTCGTGAAGGTCACTTAATTGATCTTGTGCAAGTGCTTTCGTTGGAAACAAATAAATGGCTCTGGATGTCTCATCTTCTAAAATGCTTTGAAGGACAGGTAAATGATAACAAAGAGATTTTCCTGAAGCCGTGGGTGTAACTGCCGTAATTGACTTCCTGTTGTATGCAGCGTCAAAAGCTTCTCGCTGATGACTATAAAGCTGCTCAATTCCTTTTGTCTTTAGTGCTTTTATAATTGAGGGATGTAATACTCGTGGGAATTCTGCATACTTTGCGGTTTTACCCTCAAGTTTTCGGTAGTGGATAATGTTTTCCGAGATTGATGGAGTCGAACGTAATTTGTTCAAAACAGCATGTATGGTTGTCTGTTGTGTCATTGCAACTCCTCCCTCTCCCTCTCATCTTTCAGTGCATCTAAAAATGTTTTCAGCGTATATTCTGCTGAGCGAATCGATAACACAAATCTTTTTAGGCCAGTTTTTTTATAAAACGACTGTACGATAAATTGTTTCATCCCATCTGTTAATGTATCGATTTGTGACGGGTGAACATATTTTGGTTTTGCAATTTTTATCCAAGCATAAGATTCTTCTGCCCACTCATCTAACATTGAATGGTATTTGTCTGCATATGGTTTTACTTCATTAAAAAAGTCGGGTTCTCTATCTAATGCTCTCATTTCTGTATGACGATTCAGGCATTCCCCACACACAGATAGGAGTATTTCACACTTTTCTTCTATATTCATATTAATCAGCCTCTCAGATTCTTTCTTTCATTTTACCAGATTCATCACCAGTTAACCAACATCTAGCGAACGTATATTCTTTTAAAGCCTGAATTTAAAATCCTGCGAAAGGAACTTTCTTGTTGCTAATCCGTCCAATGCTTAGGTATGATGAAGAATGCGAGGTGGTTCAAATGACAATTCGGTATCCGAATGGGAAAAAATATGTACCAGCAAATACAATAAATCCACAGAGCAATACGAAGCATACTTATAGTAATCGCGGAAAAACGCTAGAAGAAGATATAAACGAGTCTAACGAGTATTATTTGAGCCGAAATATTGCTGTGATTCATCAAAAGCCTGTTCCAATTCAAATTGTGAATGTTAATTACCCTTCTCGTAGTGCCGCTGTCATTACAGAAGCCTATTTTCGAACACCCTCTACGACAGATTATAATGGGGTTTGGAAAGGATATTACATTGATTTTGAGGCGAAAGAAACGAAAAGTAAAACGTCATTTCCATTGCAGAATATTCACGAACACCAAATTCTTCATATGAAGGACGTATCAAAACAAAATGGAATTGCATTTGTCATCGTTAAATTTTCCGCATTGAATCGTTATTTCGTTGTTCCTTACGAAATAATTGAGGCCAAATGGGAAAGAATGAAGGCAGGCGGGAGAAAATCTATCGCCCTAACTGAATTTGAACAAGAAACGATTGAAATTAAGCTTGGATTTATGCCCAATCTTGATTATCTACAAGCAATTAGGGATATAGTAGACTATGAAATTAGTAATGAAAGGTAGGAAATATATATGAGTGATAATATAAATTCAAGAACCGAGCGAAGAAAATCCCAAGAAAACAATCGCAAAAAGAAACCTAAAAATACTAAAGGAATTATTAAGAAAGTATTTCTATCTATAGTTGCATTAGGTCTTGTTATCTTAATCGGCGGGGCTGGATTATTTTTGTTTTATGCAAGTTCATCTCCTAAACTCGATGAAGAGTTATTGAGAGATCCGGTTTCTTCTGATTTTTTAGATGACAGCGACAAAGTATTTTTTACTACTGGGGCTGAAAAAAGAGAATATGTAAATTATGAAGATATACCGAAACTAATGGAAAACGCAATTCTAGCAACAGAGGACGTTCGATTTTATTCCCACCATGGGATGGATTTTAAAAGACTTGGTGGTGCAGTCATCGCGAACTTTAGAAGTGGATTCGGTTCACAAGGTGCGAGTACTTTAACACAACAAGTGATTAAAAACTCGTTTTTATCAGCAGATAAAACATTGAAACGTAAATCACAAGAAGCATGGCTGGCTTTTCAACTTGAACGTGAATTCAGTAAAGAAGAGATTTTTGAAATGTATTTCAATAAAATCCTAATGTCGGGTTCAACTTATGGTATCGGCACAGCTGCAGAATATTTTTACGGAAAGAATCTCTCTGAACTTGAGTTACATGAAGTGGCGATGTTAGCTGGTATCCCACAAAGCCCTAATGGACATAATCCTTTTGTAAATCCGGAACGGGCTGAGAACCGCCGAAACATCGTACTCGGTTTAATGTATCAACATGATAAAATTTCAAAAGAGCAGATGGAAGAGGCGCGTGCAATTGATGTCACTTCTACTCTTATCCCTGAAGAACAGAGAATAGCAAAAGATAATTCAAAATATCCAGCATATATCAACCATGTACTCAATGAACTTGAAGAGGCAGGTGTAGATATAAGTGAAGGTTTACAAATTCATACATCACTAGATTCGGCTGCACAAGAATCCGTAGAAGAAGCTATAAATGCAGGTAATTATTTAAACGATGAATTGGAAGCCGGTTTAACAGTCCTCGATACGAAAACAGGTGGAATTGTTGCAATCGGTGGCGGTAGAAATTATAAACTTGGTAACTGGAACTTTGGCACACAACAAAAACGCCAACTCGGATCAACAATTAAGCCCCTATTATCTTATGGACCAGCAATTGAATATTTAAATTGGTCCACGGGAAATACAGTTGTAGATGAGAAAAAAGATTATAAAACAGGTGGACCGATTCGAAATGTAGACCCACACTTTTTAGGCGCTATGACAGCTCGGGAAGCACTTTATAGATCACGAAATGTTCCTGCGGTTACAGTTTACGATGAGGTTGGGCACGGTAGAGCAAATGACTTCGCTTCAAAACTAGGTGTTGAAATAAAAGGTGAACATCAAGCCAATGCACTCGGTGGTACAACTGAAGAGTTCAATACTGCTCAACTAGCAGGTGCCTATGCTGCATTTGGTAATGGTGGCGTTTATACAAAACCGCATGCAGTGGAAGAAATTGTTTTTCGTGACGGAACAACAAAGACACTAGCACCTGAATCAGAAATTGTCATGAAAGACTCAACTGCCTATATGGTAACAGATATGCTAAGGGACGTATTGAAGTCAGGTATTGGTGCGACAGGTTCCCGTGCAAATGTATCAGGACTTGATCTAGCAGGAAAATCAGGTACTACAAGTTATGCAGACCAAACTGGCGCAAAAGATGTTTGGTTTGCCGGCTACTCTACAAATTACACAATAGCGGTTTGGGCAGGGTATCAAAAGCAAAGTATAGCAATGACACAAATGGATGGAGAACGAAATATTCCACAAGAGTTATTTCGTGACGTAATGGGAAAAATTTCTGCTGGTAAAGAAACAGCAAATTTTAAAAGACCAGCTTCAGTTGAAGAAGTGGATATCGTGTATCAATCGAATCCTTTAATGCGTGCAAGTTCTTCAACACCACAAAGTTTAAGAAGAACTGAACTATTCGTTAAAGGATCAGTGCCGAAAGAAATCGCTGAAGAAATTACACTTGATGCACCGTCTAATTTAAAAGCCGATTTCGATGATGAAAGTGAAACAATCTCATTAAAATGGAATCACAAGGCTCCCAAATCCGAGAGCATTAAAGGGGATGTAGAATTCATCGTCTATGTAACGATTGATGGCGGTGAGAAGCAAGAAATAACTAGAACAACTGATAATAATGTAACTTTTACAGAGGTTGAATACGGCAAAACATACACATTTGAAGTTGTCGCCATAATAGGCGATCTCGAAAGTGCTCCTGCTTCCACTTCAATACGATTAGAGGAACCAGAGGTTGAAGAACCGGAGGAACCAATAGAAGAAGAACCGGAAGAACCCGTGGAACCGGTTGAACCCGTGGAACCTGTTGAACCGGTAGAACCTGTTGAACCTGTTGAACCAGTTGAACCAGAAGATCCTATTGAAGAACCAGGTGAACCTGAGGAGCCTGGATCAGAGGGTACAAATAATAGCGGGAACAATGGGAATAATGGTAACAACGGGAACAACGGGAACAACGGAAACAATAATTAATAAAAGCTGAAGTTCAAACGTTTAAATACGTTTGAACTTCAGCTTTTTAGTTTTTCATAAAGTGAAACTTCAATCCGTGGGGCTTCTCTTTCCCCGAAAGAAGAATGCAGTTCAATTCTTCCTAACGGATTGTTAGTTGAACCAATCGGGCGTTTAAGGGCAGTTTACCTCCTAACTATCCCTATCGTTTTACCATAATGGAAATCTTACTGCCCGTTAACGCGGGGTAACAGAAAGTCGTGCGGCTTTCTTTTTTGTTTCGGTATAAAGTGCATCGAGCTGAATATGAGCGTAATGACTCGCAATTCTTTCTTTCACAAATTGAAGGCGCTCTTCACCATTTAATGGTAGAAGAAACCTTTCAACTTGTCCACTTCTCTTATTAAGACCACTTCCTCCGTATTCAAGAAGTTCTTCATAGTTGAGAATTGCAGTTTCCATAAGTGAAGTAACTTCTTTTCCTTTACTATGATAAAGACTTTCAATTTCCTCTTTCACTGCATCCCATTTTTGAAAATGGATGGCTAAATGCTCTTTAGAAAATCGCTCCAATTAAATCCCCCTAGCTTTCATCCGTTTTTTTCCCTCTCTACAAATAGAAAGTAGCGGACATTTCTCGCATTCTGGATTTCTTGCTTTACAATGGTAACGGCCAAAAAAAATAATTTGATGGTGTGTATTTGTCCAATTATCAAATGGCGTCCATCGCATGATCTTTTCTTCAACAGCTAGCGGAGAATCTTTCCATCTGTTCATTCCTAATCGTTTTGCCACGCGCTCCACATGGGTATCAACTGCGAGTGCAGGAATGCCGAAAGCATTTGATACGACCACATTTGCAGTCTTCCTTCCGACACCTGGAAATGTCATAAGAACATCACGATTTGCAGGGATTTCCCCATTGTATTTATCAATTAGCAGTTGACTTAGTGCTTGAATGTTTTTTGATTTATTGCGAAAGAGGCCGATTGAGCGAATATCATCTTGCAATTCTTCAATATCAACAGCGAGGTAATCTTCCGGTGTTTTATATTTCTTGAATAATTCTGCGGTCACACGATTAACAAGAACATCCGTGCATTGTGCCGATAATAATGTTGCGATTGTCAGTTCAAACGGGTTATCATGCACTAATTCACAATGTGCATCCGGAAACATTTCAGCAAAATTGTCCAAGCAAAATTGCCACTGTTTTTTGGTTAACATTGTATCCCCCTAATCTCTTTCTTCGAGCCAATTATAAAATGGAACTCGCTTTACTTTCACTGTTTTGTCTGTTTCTGTTTGGCGAATACCAACTGTTCTAAATTTCTTTGTTTGCTTTTCGACATCAGCAATCGTCTTAACATTTTTCTTTTTCCATTCAAATAGAATGCGATCGATATAGCGTAAACTGAGTTTTTCTGCGAGTACCGCCTCTTTTAGTGCTGCCCGAATGATTTCAACAGAATGCCCATCGTCATCTAACCACATACCGATCGATTCTGACTCCATTGGTGAAAGAAAACGACCAAATTCTTGTTCGAATAACGAAAAAATTTCTCCCTCTTCGTTTTTCTCGATTTCTTCAATCTCTTCTTTTTCATCAAGGACTATTTTATCCGTTAGACGTTTCCAAAGCGGATATAATGAAAAGGCTTCATGTAATACGCCTTTTTCATCTTCACTTTGACTAATTTTCAAAAAACCGTATTGCATAAGTCTTTGTAAGATAGCTGACACTTCATTTTCCGATAAATTCATGTGCTCAGCAAAATCTGTCGGTGTAGGGAATTGATTGCCTGCCGCATTGTATGCGGTCATATGCATAATAAGCATTGCATCTAAATCTTGAATCCCTAGGCGTTTATAATTGTGAAAAAAAAGCTGGGAAATGGTGACATTCCCCTGCTCAATCCAAATTTGGAGTCGATCGTCTTGCATGGCTCGAACCCCTTTCTATTTAAGTGAATATTTATGGCGTATTTATGGGTATAATCTATTTAAAAGACGTGGGAAAGCTGTTGTTTCACGAATATGGCTAGTACCTGAAATCCACGCAACTGTTCTTTCTAGTCCAAGACCAAATCCGGAGTGTGGCACTGCACCGTATTTACTAAGTTCAAGATACCATTCGTACGCCTCTTCATCTAGATTATGCTCTTTAATACGTTTTTTCATGAGTTCGTAATCATAAATTCTTTCCGAACCACCTATGATTTCTCCGTATCCTTCAGGTGCAATCATATCCGCACATAATACGACATCATCACGGTCTGGGTGCGGTTGCATGTAGAATGGTTTAATCCCGATCGGGTAATGTGTGATGAAAACAGGCATGTCATAGCTTTCTGCAATTGCCGTCTCATGAGGTGCGCCGAAATCGTCTCCCCATTCAATATCATCAAAACCATTTTCATGTAGAAAAGTAATTGCATCGTCATACGTAATACGTGGGAACGGTGCTTGAATATTTTCTAGTTTACTTGTATCGCGCTCTAGACGCTCTAGTTCTAGTGGACAGTTTTGTAATACAGATTGCACAATATGTGTCACATATTGCTCTTGAACTTCAAGGCTCTCTGCATGTTCGACGAATGCCATTTCTGGTTCAATCATCCAAAACTCGATTAAGTGACGACGTGTACTTGATTTTTCAGCGCGGAATGTTGGCCCGAAAGAAAATACTTTTCCAAGTGCCATAGCTGCAGCTTCCATGTACAGTTGTCCAGATTGTGATAAATAAGCATTTTCATCAAAGTATTTCGTTTCAAATAGTTCAGAAGTTCCTTCTGGAGAAGAACCAGTTAGGATTGGTGGATCTACTTTAACAAAGCCGTTCATATGGAAAAACTCATAAGTCGCTCGAATGATTTCATCACGTATTTTTAAAATTGCATGTTGTTTTCTAGAGCGAATCCATAAATGGCGATTATCCATCAAAAACTCAGTACCATGGTTTTTCGGTGTTATAGGATAATCCACGGATGCACTAATCAATTCTACTTTACTCACTTGAAGCTCGAATCCAAAAGATGATCGTTCATCAACGACAACTTCACCAGTCACATAGAGCGAACTTTCCTGTGTAATTGCTCTAGCTTTTGCAAAGATTTCTTCGCCTACGACTTCTTTTGTAACGACTCCTTGAACGAATCCAGATCCGTCACGTAACTGTAAAAATGCGAATTTCCCGCTAGATCTTTTATTGGCTAGCCAAGCACCAATTCGTACTGTCTCACCTAAATGGTTTGGCATTTCGTGAATCAAAATTGTTTTCATAAGAACCTCCAAATAATAGTCATATAAGTATTTTTATTCTTTCCAATTCTCTTTGACAAACTTATCTATTCGACTTATTGCTTCTTCTATTAATTCAATAGAAGTGGCATATGAAAGTCGGATTGTATTCGGTGAACCAAAACCTGATCCAGGGATAACTGCTACATTCGCCTCTGTTAGTAGGGCTGTTGCAAAGTCGTCAACATTCTTAAATCCTGTCTTCTCAATGGCTTCAGTTACTTCTGGAAGCAAATAAAACGCACCTTCTGGTTTAAGAACTTTAAAGCCTGGAATTGCTGCTAGCAAAGGATGCACTTGATTCAAACGTGATTCGAATGCTTGACGCATTACTTCTACGGTATCTTGCGGTCCATTATATGCTTCAATGGCAGCGTATTGTGAAGTTGTTGTTGGGTTAGATGTTGAATGGCTCGCTAAGTTCGTCATCGCTGTCACGACTTCTTTATCGCCCGCAATATAGCCAATTCTCCATCCAGTCATTGAATGGGACTTGGACACGCCATTGATGACGAAAGTGCGTTTTTTTGCATCATCCGAAATCTTTGCGATAGAAATATGCTTTTCGTTTCCGTAGACAAGTTTTTCATAAATCTCGTCAGAAACAATCCAAATATTTTTCTCTTCACAGACTGCCGCAATTTCCCGTAATTCATCTTCCGAATAAATCATGCCTGTCGGATTTCCAGGTGAATTAATAATGACTGCTTTCGTCTTATCCGTAATTGCATTTTTAATTTGCGCTGCAGTTACTTTAAATTGAGAAATTGAAGTCGATTCAATATGTACCGGAACCCCACCTGCAAGCTTTACTTGTTCTGGATAACTCACCCAGTATGGGGTCGGAATAATTACTTCATCACCCGGGTCAAGAATAACTTGGAATAATGTATAAAGGACATGCTTTGCACCAATTCCAATCATTATTTCTTGTCGCGTATATGCTAATTGCTGATCTCTTTGTAATTTGTTAATTACTGCATCTTTTAACTCAAGTAAACCACCAGACGGAGTATATTTAGTCTTACCATCTTTCATGGAGTTATTGGCGGCTTCTAAAATATTTTTTGGCGTATTAAAGTCAGGCTCCCCGGCGCCGAGTCCAATTACATCTATGCCGGATTCTTTCATTTGTTTTGCTTTTGCTGTAATCGCCAATGTTGTTGATGGTGTAAGTGTGTTTACTCTGGAAGCCAATTTTTTAATCAACAAGATCTCTCCCTTATAAATTCAAAATTCTTTTCCACCATTGCCCACTTTCAAAAAACACGTAAACATAGTTCAATTTCCCGTTTTCTCCAGTGAAAGCAACTTCCCAAACTGGTTCATTTTCTTCAATTCCTAGTGCTACATGTAATACTTTGACAATGGTATGTTCCTCTGACACTGTCTTAATCGCTTCTTCAGCGGTAATCCCGTCATCAACTTTTAAACTTTCAAATTTCCCATTTTCAGAATCATCAACAAAAACAATGATATCTTCACCTTCGTCACCAACACCGAAAACAGTCATTAATGATTGAGTACCATTGTAAACTTGAACTGATTTGACAGATTCTAATAGTCCTGACTTAGTCGCTGCCATTGCTGCTTCATCGGAAGATACAGCTAATGGTTTGTTCGCATTATAGAATACTGTAATCACAATAACTGCAGTCAATGAAACGAGAAATATGGTAATAAATTTAACCCAATTCAGCATATTCTTTCACGTCCTGTAAATCGTAGAAACGATTTATTTCATTCAAATCTATTATACCAATTTTCGAGGTCATTCACCATAACTTGCAACGGAACTTTTTTCACTGGCACTTGAGGAAGTGATTCTAAAAAATGGGTCCCATATGATTTTGTATCAATGCGACGGTCAAGAATGATGAAAGCGCCTTGATCTGAAGACGAACGAATCAGCCTACCGAATCCTTGTCGTAATCGCATAACGGCTTCTGGCAATGCATATTGAACAAATGGATTTAATCCTCTTTCAGTCAATATGGCCGCACTTGCCCGATAAATAGGATCTTCCGGTGAAGTAAATGGTAGTCGAACGACGACAACTGCTGACAAGGCATCCCCTGGAACGTCAACACCTTCCCAAAAGCTACTCGTTCCAAATAATACAGAACGTTTGAATTGACTAAAGGATTTTAATAGCTTCATCCTACTACCCGGGGTGATGCCTTGTGCGAACAATACATAATCTTCCAGTTGTTGACTTTCTGAAATGAGGTCATATGTTTTTCTTAACATGTCTTGTGATGTGAAAAGTACAAACATTCTCCCACCCGTTGCCATTACTGTACGGATTACTGCATCTGTGACTGCCTCAATATACTCCGTCTGAGGGACTTGATTAATCACAGGCATGTCTTCCACGATAAATATTTCTGCGCCATCATAGAAGTCTTCTGGTGCATTATAAATTATCAACGGGACATCATCGCTTATACCAAGTTTATCAGGAATATACCGCTTATCATTTGGGATAGACATGGTACCCGAAGTCCAGATAATTCCCGTTTGATCCTTTTTAAGTTGTTCGATTAACTGTTGCACCAATGTCGAACTTTCTAATGGACTCTTAACAATTCTCAAACTGCCAGGTAAACTTCGCAAATCTTTTTCCAGCCAAACAGTAAACGTTTTATGATCTTTATCGAGAAAAATTTCAATCCATTCTCCGGCTTTAATTTTTATTTCTCTTACCCAATAGGTCCATTCTGCTAGGTAAGCGACTTCACTTCGTGACATACTATCTTCAAGTTTCGTTAATCGGGCAATAAATGCATCTGCATGATCAATAAAGTTCGACATGGAGCCAGCTACTTTGGTGAAATGTGGTTTCCAATGATCCACTCCGTTGAGTGCGTATGATTTACGATTACCTGATTGGTGTTTACTTATTTTCGGTTCATAATTCGACAACATATTTGCAACATAATCAAATGTTTCTACAAAACGATTGAATGATTGAATTAGTCTTTCTTTTGTAACCGTATTTACAAATCCAAAACGTTCACTTAGTGAAAAAATCCCTTGTAATAATTGGCCTTCAGCTTCAGAACCAACCTGCCCCATGATATATTTCCAATTTGTGTAGGAAAAAACAACCTCATGATGCCGAATTGCGATTTGTCCCATTTGATGCGCTTCATCTACAATTAAACCACTTAAAGATTTGAAATATCGGTTTGAACGGCTACTGTCAGCTAATAACATTGAATGGTTTGTAATAATAAAATTCGAACTTGAAGATTCCTCCACAAGTCTACGATGGTAATCGGCCTGATATTCATCTGATGCCATACGTTCAGATTGTTTTCGAATACGTTCAACAAATAACTGACCGCCGCCGGAAACGTTAAGCTCTTCCAAATCCCCTGTTCTCGTTTCCGTTAACCATACGAGTATTTGCATGATGATAAATGTTTCATCATAAGAATGCTCAGATATTGTTAAAAGCTCTTCAAATTTCCCGAGAGAAATATATTGTTCTCTCCCTTTTAACACTGTTGCCTTCAGTTTTTTCCCCAGTAGTAAATTCAGTTTTTCCAGTTCTTCGTCGACAATTTTATCAGCCAAATAATTCGTATATGTGCTAATGACGACAGGCTTTCCTGTTTCCATTGACCGAATGGCAGCCGGTACTAAATAAGCAATCGATTTCCCGATTCCGGTAGGGACCTCAGTCGTAATTTCTGTTTGCTCATTTAAAGTTTTCCAAACAGTGTCCATAAACCTAAGCTGAGATTCTCTCCGTTCAAATTTGGGGAAAGTTGTTTTTAAGAGCTCAATTTTATCATGATCATCAACTGGATAATCGAATTGACTCATTTCTACTTTTCTACCGCTTTTAATCGTACGATACGGGATGCCACGAAATGTTGAAAACTCCGAAGACATTTTTTTATTTCGCGCTTTTGTTAATGCGTCGTAAAAATGTCCAGCTAGATCAGATTTGAGACGAAAGGATTTCCGATGTAATAATTCGATTGTCGCTGATGGCAATGTTTCAAGTTTATTTTGACAAGCCAGTAACAATTCACTAGTTGCTTCAGCATCATCATCAGCCCGATGCGCAGCAGGTAATGGAATATTTAAGTCTTCCGCAATATCCTGTAATCTATAACTTGCAGATGAAGGGAAAATTATTTTCGATAACTCAACAGTGTCA
Source organism: Sporosarcina sp. Y1009 (assembly GCF_057669865.1). Classification (NCBI taxonomy): domain Bacteria; kingdom Bacillati; phylum Bacillota; class Bacilli; order Caryophanales; family Caryophanaceae; genus Sporosarcina; species Sporosarcina sp. Y1009. The sequence goes on from NZ_JBYHFO010000004.1 coordinate 256,678, forward strand.
ATTTTCCTTCCAAACCACTCAGCTACACCGCATCGTTTAAACTCATGTTGAAGAAAAGACAAATCGAAATCAGTATTATGCGCAACAAATATGGCATCTTCTAGAAGGTATCGAACTTCTTCAGCAATTTCTTCAAAATAAGGTGCCTTCTTGACATCTTCATCAGTAATATTTGTAAGTTGGCGGATAAATGGCGGAATTTTTTGTCCAGGGTTAACAAACCGAACATACTTTTCAGCAATCTTTCCATTTCTAATAAATACAATTGCAATTTGGATGATGCGGTCCCCTTTGGCAGACGAATGGCCAGTGGTTTCTAAATCAACAACTGCAAACGTTTTTGTTTTCATAAAATCATCAACTTCCTGTTATCAATGCTACTGAAGATTATACCATATTTAGACGTATACTACGTTTACAGCGCCATTCTTCTATGAAAATAAAAACTCACAGAGAAATAATCTTCCCTGTGAGATTTTTATGGATTTTAAACAGACATTCCTGGTGCTTCTTTTATAACTTCTTCAACTTTATTATCTTTATCCATTAACAATACTGTTGGTTGATGTTGTCTTGCCTCTTCATCCGATACATATGCATAAGACAAAATAATGACCACATCTCCGGGTTGAACTAGTCTCGCAGCAGCACCGTTGACACAAATCACGCCACTCCCTGGTTCACCTGCGATAATGTATGTTTCAAAGCGCGCGCCGTTGTTGTTGTTCACAACATGGACTTTTTCATTTGGCAACATTCCAGCTGCATTTAGTAAATCACTATCGATCGTAATACTGCCGACATAACTTAGATTCGCTTCGGTTACAGTCGCTCTGTGTAATTTACTATTCATCATCATTCGAAACATAGTCTTCATCCCTTTGTTGACATAATTATATTATCTATCAATCTGGTTTTTTCAAATTTCACAGCGCAAGCGAGAATTGCTTCATTTGCATCCGATGTATAAGGTGTGAGTGATGGATAAGCCAATAAACTAACGTAATCAATTCTACCTTTGGCCTTTTCGATAATCTGATTTGCAACGATTTGCTCAATCTCTTCTACTGTATTCCCTTGTTGAAATAAGTCGGCACCATTTTTTAAAGCACTGTAGATAAGAGGCGCAGCCACACGTTCTTCTTGCGATAAATTCACATTGCGTGAACTTTTTGCAAGTCCATCTGCTTCACGAATCGTAGGAACACGTTTGATTGTCGTGCCCAAGTTAAAGTCCCGTACAAACGTTTCAATAATAGCCAGTTGTTGTGCATCTTTCATCCCGAAATAAGAGCGCTCAGGGTTCACTATATTAAATAGTTTTAAGACAACTTTTAAGACCCCATCGAAATGTCCTGGTCGTGAAGCGCCACATAATGACGAAGCCTGAGGACCCGGTAAGATCCGTATCCCCCCATTATGCGGATACATTTCATCCTGACTTGGGGTGAATAATAGATCAACCCCTGCTTGCTCAGCAAGTTTCGCATCACGCTCTTGGTTCCTTGGATAAGCTTCAAAGTCTTCACCAGGTCCAAATTGAGCAGGATTGACGAATATACTCATGACAACTATGTCATTTTCCGCTTTAGCATGTTCAACAAGACTAAGATGTCCCTCGTGGAGAAATCCCATTGTTGGCACAAAACCGATAGTTTGACCATTTCTTTTTAGAGCAAAAAGTTCTTCTTGTAATTCCCTAATCGTATTAATTATTTTCATCGTTTACTCACCTTTAGTACTGCCATATAAAGCAGTTAACTCTTCTTCTTTCATAGTAAAACGGTGCTGTTCTGCTGGGAATGATCCATCCTTAACTGCATCTACATAATTAGTCAAACCATCTCTTATTACGCTTCCTGAGTTTACAAACTTCTCAACAAACTTTGGAATATGATGACTTCCATATTGAACGGTATCATGGAATACAAGTACTTGACCATCTGTTTCCGCCCCAGCACCGATCCCAATTACCGGAATTGAAACTGCATCAGACACTTCTTTCGCAAGTTGATAAGGTATGCATTCAAGCACTAACATAAACGCACCCGCCTCTTCACTTGCCTGTGCATCTTTGATTAATTGTTCTGCGGCTTCGGCAGTCTTTCCTTGTACTTTATAACCGCCTACAACACCTGCGTGTTGAGGAAGTAGTCCTAAGTGTGCAATAACTGGAATGCCTGTATTTGTAAGCAGATTCGTCACATTGATAACATCACCCGCACCTTCAAGTTTAAGAGCATTCGCACCTGTTTCCTGAAAAATTCGAATGGCTTCGGTTAGCGTTCTATCATACGACCCTTGATAGGAACCAAATGGCATGTCCACCGCGATAAATGTATCCCTCGCACCGCGCCTTGTTGCTTTTCCGTGATGAATCATATCTTCTACAGTAACGGCGATTGTTGACTCATAACCTAGCACTACCATACCCAAAGAGTCCCCGACTAAAATTAGATCCACTCCAGCTTCTTGCGCTAATTTAGCGGATGGATAATCGTATGCAGTGAGCATCGCAATCTTCTCGTTCTCTTTTTTCATTTTGATAAAATCTGTAGTTGTTTTCATTTTTATTTCTCCTCCCTTTTTTGGAAGGAAACCAAAATAAAAACCCGACTATCCGTAAATGGACAGAAGGGTTGTGTCATCATCAATTGATGGTTTCCTCCGTCCCTGTCTTTGTTAAGATCAAGGCAGAACTTTTTAAAATTACTTTAGTAAAGACTTAAAACTGAAAGGTGCAGTTCAAATTGATACCGCCCATCAAAACAACTATAACAAAAAGAGCTTGTTATGTATACACTTTATGATTGAAAATGAATGTCTGCTGAAAATATTCCTCGAATTGAGCCATCGTCTAATTTCAAATTTAACATGCCCTCTTCAGTAATCCCTAACGCTATGCCTTCAATCGTTTCATTAATCATTACGGCACGAATTCGTTTTCCAACAGTATTTGAATAGCCTTCCCATAATAGCTTAATTGGACTAAAACCATGTGCTACGTAAAGGTTTGTATAATACTCTAGATACTCAAGCGTTTTAGCGATAAGTTTCCCACGATTAACCGTTTTTCCACTAGCGATCTTTAACGAGGTAGCAATTGATGTTAATTCTTCTGGAAAATCATCTTCAGACTGATTGACATTAATGCCAATTCCTAAAATAATTGCCTTAACACGGTCAGGATCTGCTTGTAACTCCGTTAAAATACCAGTTACTTTTTTGCCACCAACTAGTAAATCATTTGGCCATTTTATCGAAGGTTCAATACCTACAACTTCCTCAATGGCTCGTGTTACTGCAACGGCTGCAACTAAAGTCATTTGTGGTGCTTGCTGTGGTGTCAAAGCAGGGCGCGTAATTAGGCTCATCCAAATTCCTTTTCCAACTGCAGAATTCCACGGTCTCGACATTCTCCCTTTGCCGGAGGTTTGTTCCTCAGCTATAACAACTGTCCCATTCGGGGCACCGTTTTGTGCTTCTTCATGTGCGATGAGTTGAGTTGAGAGACAGGATTCACGGTAAATAATTCGTTGTCCAAAGTCCTCACTTGTTAAAAACTTTTTTACATTGGCTTCATTTACACGATCTGGAACTGCAATTAAGTAATAGCCTTTTTTTCGTATTGAACCAATTTCATAACCACTATTTTCAAGGTCTTTCACATACTTCCAAATAGCTGTTCTGGATAAACCAAATTCGTCTGCAATTTCTTGACCAGAAACTGGTTGACCATTCGCTTCAAACAGTCTTTTCAAAAATTCATTTTTCGCTGTTGAACTCATTCATAAACCAGTCCTTTATAGCAGTCAGTGTATTTTGGATTTCCTTATATAACACTGCTAATTCAATTTTTTTCATCCACTCACCTGTCCATGGTCCACCAGGCTGACCAGTCCACTCTAAAAGATGCTTGCCGTTTACAACAAGATCTTGTTGGGATTGGATAGGCAAAGCTATTTTTCTTTTTTCAATTTCTAAATTTGAAAAAGTTTTAGCTTTAGTATTAGTTGCACGAAAAAACTTCTCTGCACATAGTAGCACTTCTAAACGATGCACATAATAATCTCGAATGGAAAAATGTCCCTTATGTCTTTTCGTATAAGCTTCATACACTGAATAGATAAAACTTCGCTCAGTATTTGATAACTTGAAGTTAGCTGCTAACTTAGAAGGTGACATTTCACCAATTGTGGCAAAAAAAGCCCATCCTTCTATAGATGTGTTAAAAGGTAAAGTTCTTTCTAGTTCTTCTACTTTATTTGTATATAAAGATAATTCCTTGCCTATAGGAGAAGAAAATAATGTGTTTAGTGCTTTCGCAGGATTTTTACCGATAAATAGTTTATCAAGTTCTATTTTAATTCGTTCAACCGATACATTGTTGATTTGATGGGCGTTATTATTAATCGCATTTATTGTACTTGCTTCAATATCAAAATCGAGTACAGAAGAAAATCGGATTGCACGTAACATACGAAGTGCATCTTCATGGAAACGCTCGTTAGGATCCCCGACTGCACGAATAATTCGGTCTGTTAAATCTTTATCACCATTAAATAAGTCGATGATTTTTCCGTTCTTATTCATGGCTAATGCATTTATTGTAAAATCTCTTCTCAATAAGTCATCGTGCAATGTTTTTACGAAATGAACTTTATCGGGTCGACGATGATCCGAATAAGTTCCCTCTGTTCGAAAGGTTGTCACTTCAATGGTTTCATGATTAAGGACCACAAGTACCGTCCCATGGGCAATACCGATATCAATTGTATTCGGGAATATCCCCTTTACCTCATCTGGTTCTGCAGAAGTTGCAATATCAATGTCTTTTGCGGTTTTATGTAACAAATAATCTCGAACAGCACCGCCAACAAAAACAGCTTCATAACCCGCTTGTTCAAGTCGATGAATCACTTCATAACTTGCAGGGCTGTTAAAAATATTGGTCATTCGTTTCCCGCCACTTCATAGTAGAGTTCTTCATATTGACTAACGATTCCAGAAGAATGAAACTTGTCCTTCACTGTATTAAAACCGTTTCGCTGAAATTCTGCATGGAGTTCCTCATCTTGAAGAAGCAACAAGCCTTTTTCAACTGCTGCATCGATATCACCATGCGGAACAATGAAGCCGTTCACACCATCTTCAACCACTTCTGGAATTCCCCCAACGTCTGTAGCTATTGAAGGTACACCACAGGCGAGCGCTTCAAGTAATACAAGACCGAAAGCTTCTTTTGTAGATAAATGAAACATAATGTCACTAATTGATAATAGTTGTGCCATGTCTTTACGTTTTCCTGTGAGAATCACTTTATTTTGTAGGCCCATGTCTTTTACAAGTTCTTCAACTTTTTCTTTTTCGGGTCCCTCTCCAACAAGTAATAATTTAGCATCTATCGTTTTCTCTATTTCATAAAAGCTCTTCACAATATCTGGAATATTTTTGACGTCACGGAAGTTCGAAATATGAATAATTACTTTTTCTTCTTCACGAATACCTAAATCCGCCTTCAATGTCCCAGCTTCAACGGGTATATAAGTTTTTTCGTCAATGAAATTATGAATAACATGGATTTCTTTATTTGGATCGATTAAATTTATTGTGTCTTGTTTTAATGATTCAGATACAGCCGTGACGATTGTTGACTTATTGATGCCATAGCGAACTGTATTTCTTAAAGACGGATCATAACCTAGAATGGTTACATCTGTACCGTGAAGTGTTGTAATCACTCCGATAGTAGAATTAGCCATATCTTTACCAAGCGCCGCTGAGACAGCGTGTGGCATTGCATAATGGACGTGCAACAAGTCTAACTCTTCCGATTGAATGACCTGCGCAATACGATTTGCTAGCGCTATGTCATAAGGTGGATATTTGAAAACGGCATACCCTTCAATCGTAACTTCATGAAAATACATATTTGGATGCGTATTTAAAAATCGAAACGGCATACTAGAAGTAATAAAGTGAATCTCATGGCCTTTATTTGCCATCATTATTCCAAGTTCAGTTGCAACGACACCAGAACCACCTAAGGAAGGGTAGCATATGACACCAACTTTTAATTTTTTCATGTTAACCCCCCTTTTTATAAAACTGTTACTCAATAATATGTTCTAAACCGTATATGAGGTTTTCTCTGTCTACGACATTTCGAATAGCCATAATAATTCCCGGCATAAAACAACTACGATCGAAAGAATCGTGTCGAATCGTCAGGAGTTCACCAGTACTGCCCAACATTACCTCTTGGTGTGCCAATAATCCGGGAAGACGAACACTATGTACCCGGATACCGTCGATTGATGCACCTCTTGCTCCAGGGAGGTGTTCTTTCTCATCTGGATGGCCTTGTATATGGGATTTTCTGTACTCTTTAATCATATCTGCAGTTTTTGTTGCAGTTCCTGATGGTGCATCTACTTTTTGGTCATGATGAGATTCGATAATTTCAACATCCCCTAAATAGCGTGAAGCCATTGCAGAAAACTTCATCATGAGTACAGCGCCTATAGAAAAATTAGGCGCTATGATTCCACCAACTTTTTTTTCATCTGCAAATGTAGTTAGTTCTTCAATTTCTTCTAACGATAAGCCAGATGTGCCCACAACCGGACTGATTCCGTAGGATATTGCCTTGTACATATTTTCGTAAACAGTACTCGGTGTTGATAATTCCAATAAAACATCAGGTTTAGTTTCAGCCACTAAGCGATCAAAGGATGTATATACCGGAATCCCACTTGCATCTTCAGAGATACTTTCTTCGTGTATGAAGAGACCTTCTCCTTTATAATCTAATGCTGCAACGATTTCCATATCTTTTATTTCTTTTAGTGCCTTTACTGCGCTCGTTCCCATTCTACCTCTTGCTCCAGCAATCGCGATTCGAATCGTCATATTTATAGCTCCTCCTTTTTAGTCCAACGATTTGCATCACGCACTTTAAATTTGTCTACAACAGTTGTCAAAGCTTTTTCTAAACTAATTCCTTGTGAATTTGCAAAACAGACAAGGACAAAAAATAAATCACCAGTTTCTTCTTCCAAAGAACGGACAGCTTCTCCAGACTTTTTCTTTTTCATCCCGTGTACATGCTGAACTTCCCTTGACAGTTCGCCCAGTTCTTCTGTAAGCCGCGCTAAAAGCTCCATCGGTGGGAAATAGCCTTCTTCAAAACCATTAATATATGTATCGATTTCTTCTTGTAATTCCGATAATGTCTTATGTATCATAACTGTTAACTCTCTCCTATCGTATAAATTTACTTCATGGTTGTCAAAGATATAATTATAGAAGATAATAGGAATATTGTGCTTGCTTGGTTAGCATATAGTTTAATTGAAAAGAAAGGTGGTTATTCCCATGTTTCATGGCGTTAAAATCAAGAATATTGTTCTCATTCTGTTTGGTGCAGCAATTTTCAGTTTTGGCCTTGTACATTTTAATATTCAAAATGAATTAGCAGAAGGCGGATTTACTGGAATCACCCTTATACTTCTCTTTGCTTTCAACTGGGATCCAGCTCTTATGAACTTACTTTTAAATATCCCCATGTTTATCATCGGTTGGAAGCTACTAGGAAGGCTCGTATTTATCTATACAGTTGTTGGGACTGTTGCTGTATCTATCTTTATAAAAATATTTATGATTTATCAAATTGATTTTAACATGCAAGATGACATGGTTCTTGTTGCCTTATTTGCCGGTTTATTTATCGGGGTTGGCCTTGGAATAATATTCAGGTACGGCGGAACAACTGGCGGCGTTGATATTATCGCACGATTAGGACATAAATACCTCGGATGGGGCATGGGAAAAACGATGTTTATGTTTGATGCCATTGTCATTTTACTCTCTTGGGTTGTCTATCTCAATTCGCGCTCAATGATGTATACGCTAGTTGCTGTATTTGTAGGTGCTCGGGTCATTGATTTTGTTCAGGAAGGTGCATATGCTGCAAAAGGTGCTTTAATTATTTCTGGTTATCATAATGAAATTGCAACTAAGATAACTGCTGAAATGGATCGTGGTGTTACTGTCTTAAATGGATATGGACATTTTACCAAGTCAAATCGACAAGTGCTCTACTGCGTTGTAGGTAGAAATGAAATAGCCCGTTTAAAAAATATCATCTCTTCAATTGATGAGCAAGCATTTGTCTCACTAATTGATGTACACGAAGTACTTGGTGAAGGCTTTACGTTAGATGAACAAAAAAGGCCATTAAATCCATAAGTTTTTTAGCAAAAAAAGGTCTATCCCGATACAAAATTGGGACAGACCTTTTTCATACAATTAGTCACGGTTTGTAAAAATTAAGATCAGACGAAGCAATTCAAGTACTGCAACTGCTGCTGCTGCAACATAAGTCATTGCTGCTGCGCTAAGCACTTTCTTTGCATGACCTTCTTCTTCGTTTCTAATGATACCAAGCGTGACGATTTGATCCATAGCTCGGTTAGAAGCATTAAACTCTACAGGTAACGTAACGAGTTGAAAAACAACTCCGACTGCTAAAAGAGCAATCCCAATACCAAGCAAAGAATTCATACTAGAAAAGATCAGACCTATCATAATAAAGACCCAAGAAGCATTTGATGTTAGGCTAGCCACAGGTACTAAGCGATGACGTAGACGTAAGAAAGCGTATGCCTCATTATCTTGAATCGCATGTCCTACTTCGTGAGCAGCGATTGCTGTGCCTGCTACTGAAGCCTCGCGGTAATTATGCGTTGATAGTGCAACGACCTTTGTAACTGGGTTATAATGATCGCTTAGAAAACCTTTAGATTCAACAACTTTCACATTTTGAAGACCATTTTGATCTAATATGAATCGAGCAGCTTCAGCGCCAGTCATTCCAGAAGTTGAACGAATTTTCGAGTATTTTTTGTAAGTACTTTTAACTTTAAATTGTGAATACAATGGCAATATAATGATGATTGCCAAATAAATAAAATACGAACCCATTCCTTCATTCCCTCCTCTTTTATCTCTACCACTATTTTATAGCTTTCCAGCATTCATCGCAACTATTTACTATGAGCGTATAACATTAACTTGTTCGCTTTTTCCAAACAATGTACGCCAGTGCTATACAGCCTAGTGAAAGCCAAAAAGTGAAGTAACCAATTTGATTACTGTATTTCATGAGATTACTGTATATCGGCATTTGTCCAAATACATAATCAATTACATCGTTATGAAGCGTCCAAATTGCAGCAATTACAATGTGGCTTATTCTAAATTTATAAAATGGGATATAAAGAATTGCTTGGAGAGCCATCGCAAAATGTGATCCAATCAGCATCCAACCGACCCAGCCGATAGAGCCTGTTTCGATAAGTGTTAATAGATTCATGACTACAGCCCAAAGTCCATATTTCACAAGTGTGATAAGTGCTAAAGCTTCAATTAACTTAAAGTTACGATTGATTAGCCAGCCAATAATCGCTAATGTGAAAAATAAACTAGCAGTTGGACTATCAGGTACGAAAATCCAATACTTTGGTTCCGTTACTACTAATTGCCACTTATACCAGTCATAACCATAAACAGTTCCGAGTAAATTCACAAAAAGTAATATCCAGAGGAAGGATTTATGTGATAAAACTAACCATATTCTTGATAACAACGTCATCATACACACATCTCTCTATTTTTTTTAGAGGTCAACTGAAGAGAATAACTAATATTTGATTCCTTACTCCCATTTAACAATCTATACAAAAAAGAGTCAGTTACTAACTCTCACATAGAGAGTTAGTTTCCTGACTTTTTTAATATCAATCACTGTTCAATTCAGAGATAAATTGAGATAAGATTTCTAATTCTTCATCAGTTCCATCCCAAAGACCCGGAGCCATCTCACCGTTTTCTGTACCGTTAACTGCAATATCAGCAATATCTTCTGGAGTTAAACCAGTATCTATAAGCGGAAGGCCTAAGCCACCTTCAAATGAATTCCCGTGACAAGTAATACATGATGATTCTGCATAGATTTGATACCCTTCAGAATCCATATCGAATTCAACTTCTTCAACAATCGCACCTTGGCTTGCTTGTAATTCCCAGTTATGGTTATCTACAGCTTCCCAAGTTGTATAAATAAGTGCAGCTACTGCAAGAAGCATGAATGCAGTTGGAAGCGGGCGTTTAAATGGTCTACGTTCTTTTGATGTATCCATAAATGGAACGAGCATTAATGCCCCAATTGCTAGTCCTGGCATAATAATTGCCCCTACAATGTTCCACGGTCCTGATGCGAATTCATATTTCAATAGTTGAAACATTGAAAGAAAATACCAATCCGGTACCGGTGTATACATTGTGTCTGTAGGATCCGCTTGACGTTCAAGCGGTGCAGGATGTGCAAGCGTTAAAACTAAATATCCGATTAAGAAAATCGCACCAATTAACCATTCCTTCAATAAGAAGTTTGGCCAAAATGCCTCTGTTTTTCCTGGATGTTCTGAGTAATCTTTTGGGACGTTCGGCATTTTACCACTTGCCTTAATGCGAGAGTCTCCAACAAATTTCATCCCTTTTCCGCGTTGCATATAAATGTCCCCTCCTTTTTTAAATCGTTACACGCTATATGTAAAAGTCTTAGAAAATTATAGCGGTCCTGAAATACCTTGTCTTCTTATAAATACAAAGTGTGCCGCAAGCAACCCAAGCAAAGCGGCTGGTAGGAAGAATACATGGATCGCGAAAAAGCGTGTTAATGTCTGTGCACCGAGAATTTCAGAATCTCCTGCAAGAAGAATCTTAATTTGTTCACCGATGAATGGGACGGATCCCGCAATTTCAATTCCTACTTTCGTAGCGAACAATGCTTTCATATCCCATGGTAGTAAATAACCTGTGAAACCAAGTCCAAGCATCGTAACAAAGATTAATACGCCTACGATCCAGTTCAGTTCACGAGGTTTTTTGTACGAGCCTGTAAAGAATACACGCAGCGTATGTAGGAACATCATTACAATGACGAGTGAAGCTCCCCAGTGATGCATCCCGCGCACAATTTCACCGAATGCTACTTCGTTTTGAAGATAGTAAACGGATTTCCATGCATTTTCAATATCGGGAGTATAATACATTGTCAGGAACATACCCGACAAAATTTGAATGACAGTAATAAAGAATGTCAATCCTCCAAAACAATAAATGAATGCAGAAAAATGATGTGCAGGGTTTACGTGTTCAGGTACTTCGTGGTCAGCGATATCGCGCCAAATCGGTGTGATATCTAACCGTTCATCAACCCAATCATAAATTTTGTTTAGCACTTCGGTCGTACCCCCTAACAATTTTAAACTAATGTGTTCGGTTGCGTTCCTCCAAGATAAAGTAAACCATCTTTCACCAGTACTTCAAATTCGTCTAGCGGCCCAATAGGCGGAGTTCCTTTGATGTTCGCACCGTTTTTCATATACCGTCCTGCGTGGCACGGACAGAAAAACTCATTTGGATGGCCTTCAGACCCCCAGTTAACAGTACAACCAAGATGCTTACAAACAGGAGAAAGCGCGATAATTTCATCGCCTTCTTTATAAACCCATGCTGTATAGGATACATCTGATTTATACCATGCATCTTTACGATCTTTAATCGTGTAATCCACTCGTACAGGTGTCTCTGTAAGCTCATCCACTTTGTATTGTGTTGGTGTAAAATCTCCTTCGCCAGATTTTTGCAATACAGGATCTACTGCAAAACGAAGCATCGGCATTAGTGCTCCGGAAACCATGAAACCACCGACCCCCATTAGCGAATAACTAAGGAATTGGCGTCTTGATACTCGATTCTTACTCATCATTTCCCTCCTCTAACTTAAAGGTCAGTCCAACGGACAAACTTTTGCTAAATGTAATACTAGGACACTTCTATGATAGCCTAATCACCAAGGAAATTCAATCTAACATTACATAGTAAAAAGTAAATTGTGAACAAATTACGAATTTTATCTATCATAACGAAGAAGTCCATCAATTTGCAAGTGATATGTAAATTGGTAAATAGCGGAATTTGGCAGTCGCAATTAGGAATTCTATTTTAAATTCAATAAAATATTAATATTTTATTTGCTCCATTTTTGGGTTAATAAGGGCAAGACTTGTCTTAACTGGTCTTCTATTACCTTTTGTCTTAACTGCTTGTCCATACTCTCTAATGGAATCGACGGCAACCAAATCACATCTTCAAGTTTACTGGAAGTCCACTTCGAATCAGTAGTTAAATAAAAGACATGTTTAAAGCCCATTAATGCTAAATCGCTTTGCAATGTATCTGCAAAAACATCCAACTCAGTTGATTGTGTATAAGTAAACGGTGGCAGTAACATGATGCGTCCTTTGAATTGAGTTTCAATAAATGTAGATAGATGCATAAGAAATTCAGTTGAAGACGCGTTGCTCTTCATATTTTCTGGATTTGTATCAAGCGCTAAAAGTGGTACAAGAATTGTATCAATATATTCTTTTTGTTGTAAATATGTATCCATGTCATTTGCATTCCAATTCATGACTTAATCCCCCTTTTAAAAAGAGAAAACGACTCCATCAAAATCGATGGAGTCACAAGTTCCCCTTCACTTTCGATTCTTTTAATAAATTTGATAGGGTTAGAAAACGCTCTTTATCATTTGTATCAAGCGCTTCATTAATCCCCTTCATCAAGTTTTCCGTTGTCATTGCTGCAATGCTTTCTTCAACTAACCGTTCAGCTGTTTTTCGATCGATTTCACTCACCTGCAAATACGATGGAAGGAAAGGATTTTCTTCTCGAACACTTGCATATTGCGGACAAGAATGGCTATTTGGAAAATTGAGTTGAATATACATTTTTTCATCTTCATGAAGACGTAAATCATGAAACGATTTTTCCGCATCTGCTGTCATCAAATTCCCTTTATAAAATCGAAATGGAATACTTTCTGATTTCGTTGTAGAAATGATCATAGCTCGCGGGCAATAATGAGCTTCATCTGTAAAGTGGACATTTTGTAAGATTTGCTCATGACTTAGAAGATAATTCAAAATCCATACACATTCACGACGCTTTAATTTGTACCGCTTTAAAAACCACCGGACAAACTCCTTCTTAGTAGCGACAGGAACCATGGCCGTCATATCACACCTCCTCGTCAGTTTGCGCTTCGAGAAATGCTCTCCAATATTGATTATCTGGAAGTAGCGTTACTAGCTGTCTTACTACTTCTACTGCTTCACTACGTTTTCCTTCTTCAATAAGAAATTCAGCATATTTTGAAAGGAAATCAGTATCATCTTCCATACCACTATATGCCATCATAAATGATTCATATGCCTTTTTATATTGTTCAGTTCGTTCATAAGCATATGCTAAAAATGCATGCAATAAGGGTATATCCATATTTTCTTCTTTGGCGAAAGTTAGTAATTCAAATAACTCATTATCTTGCTCACGCTCGTTATACAATGCAGCTAAAGTGATTAATGCGTCAACATACTCAGGATCTAGTGCCAACGCATCCTTAAGGTGCTGCTCAGCTTCTTTAACTTTCCCGAGTTTCAAAGCACACTTTCCAGCAGAGAGCTGAAGTTCTTTATCGTACTCATCTCTAAGGATTCCTTCTTGAAACTTCTGATAGGCTTTGTCATCTTCACCCGCTAATAACAATGCCTGACCAGCCAACATATAAGCGGAATAGTAATCCGGATCAATTTCTATTAACTCATTCAATAACATGATTGCTTTCGTAGCATCGCCAACTTGGTAATACGCGAATCCAGCGCCAAAAAGTGTATCCGGCAACCTTTTATCTTCTAAGAGTTCTTCGTAATATGGGATTGATTGCTCATATGCTGCTCCCGCACTATAACTTTCTGCCAAACGCGAAGTAATCATAACGTCTCCGATTTTGTCAACCTCTTCTTTTAACTCCGAATAAAAACGAGCTGCTTCACCAAATTTCCCTGAGTCTAACAGTAATTCTGCATAAGCAAAACGTATGATAGGCTCATTCGGAAGGAGCGCATAGGCTTCTTTAATTTTACTTAGCGCAGTTTCAGCTAATCCAGTCATCTGATAATAGTCAGCAAGTGCTAATAACGCTTGAACATATTCGTCATCCTTGGGCTTTACTTCCGATAAGAGTAAGAGCGCTGCATCTTCTTGATCTAGTTCAATTAAAATACTGGCACGATCAATTTTCAATTGTGCTTCATCAGGTAAATGATTTAGCAACATCTCATATAAACGATCTGCTTCAGCCATAAACCCATATGATGCCAAAATATTCGCCGCTTCGTAAAGCATTTCAAGGTCAATGGATTTCTCTAAATCACCGATTAAAGTATCAAGTGCCTCAACATCACCTTCTTGGATTAGTCGTTCAATTATTTGTAACTGCTCCATATTTTCACCTGTTCTTTCGCATTGTATACATTCTATTAAGCGTCCTCTATTTAATTAAGTTTTTTAAGCGCCAATCGCACGTTTAAAAACCTTTAGTCACCTTATTTAGATCGTCAAAGAATGTTGGGTATGAAATATCTATACATGTTGGATCTTTAATTGTAATTGGGTGAGTCGAAATTAGAGAAGTAATTGCGGCCATCATGCCCAATCGATGGTCACCATAAGAATCCATCGTACCACCACTTAGTACAGATGGGCCATGAATAATCATCCCATCATCTGTAGCTTCGATGTTCGCACCTAATTTTGTGAGTTCGTTTGTCACTGCGGCAATACGATCCGTTTCTTTTACACGCAATTCTGCAGCATCTTTAATAATTGTAGTTCCTTCAGCTTGCGTTGCAAGTAAAGCAATAATGGGCAACTCATCGATTAAGCGTGGAATTAAAGAACCACTTATTTCAGTAGGCACTATTTTATTATATGCAATGGTAACCGTTCCGGAACGTTCACCATTCACATCCGACTCATCATCTACTCGTATATCTGCACCCATATTTCGTAAAACATCTAGAATGCCTGAACGCGTAGGGTTAAGTCCAAGATTGCTAAAAGTAAGCGAACTGTTTTTCACCATTGCGGCAGCCACCATAAAAAATGCAGCGGAAGATATATCCCCTGGAACATGGACATCCATTCCTTCGAGCTCACCCCCACTTGTTATCGTAACTACACCTACACCTACACCTACACCTGCATCAGCCTGAACATCTACACCAAAATGGGTGAGCATTTGTTCAGTATGATCTCTGGATACCGTTTCTTCGCGAACAACCGTCTCTCCAGTAGCATGTAAACCAGCAAACAAAATCGCAGACTTGACTTGGGCGCTCGCGACAGGATTTGTATAATCAATTGCTTCCAATTTGCTCGGCTGAATCTTTAAAGGTAAGAAATCTGTATTATTTTCACTAACAATTGACGCGCCCATTGCTCGGAGCGGTTTCGTTACGCGGTCCATTGGCCTTCCAGACAAAGACTCGTCCCCTGTTAAAACTGCTTTGACATTGGCACCCGCAAGGATACCTAACATTAACCGGGCAGTCGTTCCAGAGTTACCTGCGTATAATTCTTTTGTCGGTGTTTTCCAGTTTTCAATTCCAGGACTATCAATTATGACGTCGGTTCCTTTTCTCTCTATCGTCACGCCTAATTGTTTAAATATCTCGATTGTCCTAAGACAATCATCCCCGTCTAAAAAACCAGTAATTGTCGTTTTACCTTTCGCAATTGACCCTAACATAATGGCTCGATGCGAAATCGATTTATCTCCTGGAACCGCTAGATTACCTGTAAGTTTAGCTTTATGATAATGAATCGTTTTTAAGTTTTCCATCACAGACCCCTCCAATTACACAATATGTGAACTATAATCAGTTTCTTCCGTTAGCGCAACTTGAGCTTTCAAGCGGTCTTTTGCAGTTTGAAAACTAATCACTAATATTCCGAAGACATCCGTTCTCGTTTCCACGATCCGAATGTTCGTTAAACTAATTCGTTCATCCGCAAGTATTTTAGTGACTTCTGAGATCACACCTGGATGATCTGGTATGTCAATATGTAAATCGTACGACGTATATAATGCACCTTGAGATGTAATCGGTAGTTCATCTCGGTATGTTTTTGCCTTATTAAAATAGGCCTGTATTTCTTCTGAATCGTTTTGGAGTAACATTTTACGAACATTACCCATTTCCAACAGCCAACCATCCAGTTGAGCTAGTAATTCATCGCGATTTTGTGTCGTGATGTCACGCCACATAATTGGATCTGCTGAAGCTATGCGGGTAATGTCCCGAAATCCACCGGCTGCTAGTTCTCGAACAAACGGGTGCTCTTCTTGTTCCGCGCATAACCTTCCAACCAAGGATGAGGCAACGAGATGAGGGAAATGACTTACAATTGCAGTCATACGATCATGCGCTTCTGCATCTAGTACTGTAATCTTCCCTTTTGTAGGCGTAAGTAGTTCACGCAATCGATTAACCGAATCCACATGCGCTTCCCTTGCAGGCGTAAGAATATAATAGGCATTTTCAAAAAGATGTTCTCGCGCAGCTGAAACACCACTTTTATGTGAACCCGTCATTGGATGACCACCGATAAATGTAATGCCATGTTCCGTCAGTTCATGGGCTGCTTTCATAATTGGAACTTTCGTACTTCCTGTATCTGTAATAATGACATCTTTTTTCAACTTCCAATTCGGAACATCTTTTAACAAAGCAACAGTTGTATTTACTGGGGTTGCAAAAATTACGACATCCGCCTCTACACTTGCATGTTCAATCGAAACTGAAATTGTGTCAATAATACCCCGTCGATACGCTTCTTGCATCGTACTGTACGAGTTATCAAAACCTGTAATATGAACATCTCGGTTTCTTTTCAACGCAAGTCCAAGCGAACCCCCAATCAGCCCAAGACCAATAATTGTAACGTTCACTTTCATTTTTCTAAACCAACACTTTCTAATAATGATGAAAACACTTCAAAAAAGCCATCGTTTTGAGACTCAGTGCCAACCGTTACTCGAATATAGCCTGGGATGCCGAGTGCGTCACCGCTTCGTACGATAAATCCTTTTTCAAGTAGCTTGTCAGTTGCTTCAGTAGCCCCAATAGGAACTTCTATTAATACAAAATTTGCTTGGGATTCGAATAGATAAAGATTTCTTTCCGCTGCAAAACTTTCAAAACGAGACATTTGTTCACGATTTAATGTACGACAATTATCGATAAATGCATCATCCCCGATAGCAATCTCTGCCAACTGTAAGCTCGTTGTGGTGACATTAAATGGACTGCGTGTTGTATCTAAATTAGCTATAACTGTCGGGTTACTAATGCCGTACCCAACACGAAAACTAGCAAGACCATATGCTTTTGAAAAAGTTCGCAAGACAATCACATTTTTATATTTTTCAATTAGGCTAAGCGTATTAATATAGTTTGGATCAACAATATATTCAAAATAAGCTTCATCAATTACAACTAGAATATCTTCTGGAACTCTATCTAGAAATCCGGTTAGTTCGTCTTGCGGAATTAGAGTTCCCGTTGGATTATTCGGACTGCATAACCAAATAACCGATGTATTGTCATCAATTGCTTGGTAGAATTCTTTTAAATTATGGCGTCCATCGACAAGTGGAATCTCTTTCACGGTTGCGCCTTCAATTAAGGCATGATGTACGTATTGCGGAAAAGTTGGCGTAGCAGCAATGGTATTTGTACCAGGTCCCAACAAAGCTCTTGCAATGATAACAATTAGTTCATCTGAGCCACTTCCAAAGATTAGTTGATTTTCTGCTTTATCAAGTTTTTCAGCAATTTTTGTTCGTAACTTTCCAGCGTAACCGTCCGGATAAACCTCGTAATTTATCGTCATGTTTTCAAAATGATCCCTTACAGCTGGTGCTGCTCCATATGGATTCTCATTTGAAGCTAACTTTACAACTTCATCTAAACCATATATTTCTTTAACTTCCTCAATTGATTTACCTGGTGTATAGGGTTTCATATCCTTCAGTGCTTTTTTCCAGTGCATGTTTATCCCTCCGGTTAAGTACTTCTTCGCTTATTTTTGTAAATCTGGACGAAGCTTAATGGCTTCATTTTGATAAATATGATTGATGTCTTTTTGAACAACTATTGTATTTGCATGCATGAGAATTCGAATGCATAGCGGCATTGAATTCGGAACATCCATCTCGTGCGTACACATAACTGGTACATACGTCCACCCTTCAATACTTCTAACTGCTTTAGCCGGAAAAGCCGATTTTATATCTGTCGTTGTAGATATCAATACTGAAACAATATCTTCGGGCTCTAGTTGGTTAGTTTTTGCCATCTCTCGTGCTAATGCCTCAGTTGCAACGAGAACAGCATCCCCGTCATCTAGCGCAACTGTAGTTGCTCCTCTTATCCCTCTAACTGTCATGCTGCCGCCTCCGTTCTCTCTCTCAATTGTTTGAATGCGATCTCCAATTGTTCTTTTGTTATCTCCGTTACAAAAGGACTTCCAATTTCGTTTAATAAAACAAAGTTCAATTTTCCGAAAGTCGCTTTTTTATCTAACATCATGTAATTATAAAACGCCTCAAATGAATGTTCGTGTACCGGCGTAAATGTATAGTCATTCTTCACTGAAAAACGAATAAATTCATTTGTAAATTGTTCATTGATCGCGCCTTTTTCTTCGCTTAAAATCAAACTATAAGCCATGCCGATCATGACACATTCCCCGTGGCTTAATCCACCGAACCCACAAACTGCTTCTACCGCATGTCCAAAAGTATGTCCAAAATTAAGATGTTTTCGGACAGACATTTCAAATTCATCTGCTTCTACAATATTAGCTTTTACTTGAATTCCACGAAGTAGTTCAGATGCTAGCCATTCTAGCGGGGGATTTGAAAATGTAGGATTAGATAATAATTCATCCGTCCAACCTTTATCTGAAATAAATGCATGTTTAATCAGTTCAGCCATACCAGATCGGATTTCTCTCGGCGGAAGTGTTCTAAAAAGATTTTCATTGAACAATACAGCAACAGGTTGATGAAATGAACCAACCATGTTTTTGCCCTCGGGCATGTTTATTGCTGTTTTTCCGCCAACAGCGCTATCATGTGCCAAAATTGAAGTCGGACAATGGATATAGCGAATACCTCTCATAAATGTCGCCGCGACAAACCCCGTTAAATCTCCGCACGCCCCACCACCAAATGCAATGACAAGTGAATTACGGGTAAAGCCATTTCCAAGTAAAAACGACAGACATTCTGTGTAAACTTTTATCGTTTTGCTTCCCTCACCGGCGGGGATTGTTTTTACAAAAATTTCGTTTGGCAATGATTGTAGGGAATCTTGAAGTACAGACAAATGTAGAGATGCAACTCGCTCATCTGCAATAATTGCTATTTTATCGACAGTTTTAAAAAGTTCAGTATAATCTGTTGTTAAAAGTTGATAAGAATTTGCACCTATATGAACATCGTATGAAGAATCCTTAATCGTTACTGACAGTTTACTCATTCTTAAAACTCCTTTACATACTGCCTATGTGCTTCAATTTCGTTTTTAATACCTTCAATCGTATCTGAACGAAACTCTTCCATTATTGCTCTTGCTAGTTCTGTCGCGATAACATGTTCGGCAACTACTGAAGCGGCTGGAACTGCACATGGATCTGAACGTTCAATCGTCGCAACAAAAGGTTCCTTCGTATCGATATCGACACTTTCTAAAGGTTTATACAATGTTGGTATTGGCTTCATAACCCCTCTGATGACAATAGGCATTCCTGTTGACATGCCACCTTCAAGTCCTCCGAGACGATTGGATTTTCGGTAGTAACCCTGGTTTTCATCCCAAGCAATTTCATCATGAACTTCACTGCCCGGTTTTCTTGCCATTTCAAATCCTAAACCGACTTCGACACCTTTGAATGCATTAATGCTCATCATTGCGCCGGCTAGCCTACCATCCAATTTGCGGTCAAATTGAACGTAACTCCCGATTCCAGGTGGGCACCCCTCAATAATCACTTCAACGACACCACCTATTGTGTCTCCACGACCTTTTGCATCATCTATTGCTTGAACCATTTTTAATGAAGCGACCGGGTCTGCACAGTACACAGGGTCTTGTTCTATAATTTCTCTTAGTTCATCCATCGAGAGATTTTCATAAGATGTCGGATCAATCTTAACGCCACCAATTTCGTGTACATGCGAAATCGTTGTAATGCCAATTTCCTCAAGAAATTTTTTCGCAACTGCGCCAACAGCGACGCGCATAGTCGTCTCCCGTGCCGAAGAACGTTCTAGGACATTTCGTAAATCACGATGACCATACTTCATCCCGCCTACTAAGTCAGCATGTCCTGGTCTCGGACGTGTAATTTGCCGTTTAACATCTGCTGGGTCTACGCCTTCTTCTAGCGGCTCTACACCCATAATTTTAGTCCAATGTTTCCAATCGTCATTAACTACAGTTAGTGTGACTGGAGAGCCAAGTGTTTTACCATGACGAACACCAGAGGAAATTACAACTTCATCTGTTTCAATTTGCATGCGTCGCCCGCGACCATGACCACCTTGTCTTCTAGCTAGTTCTCCGTTAATCATTTCGGTCGTCAATTCCATTTGAGCTGGAAGCCCTTCGATAATTGCTGTCAGTTGCGGTCCGTGTGATTCACCTGCTGTAAAAAACCTCATGATTGTCTCCCCCTATTATATGTTTTATAGCACTATACCAAATTGTTAATCATTAGACTATATAAAAAGATCATAAAAATAAATATCTCACAGAAACAGAATGTTGCAAAAATCCTAGTTATTCAATAAATAAGATAAAACTATCCAAGTGGCAAAATCGGATAGTTGTGTCCTTCATTCTTATATAGTTATATGTATACAAAAACAGCCGTGCGAGAACCGCTTGGCTGTTTTCTAAAAAATTAGTTAATCCAGTTGTTCGTCACTTTATCGTAGGAAACTAATTCCTCTTCTTTAAAGAACAGACCTATCTCGCGAACCGCTGAATCAGATGAATCAGAACCGTGAATAATATTCTTGCCTACAGTAACAGCAAAGTCGCCACGGATTGTTCCTGGAGCGGATTCAGTTGGGTTTGTTGCGCCAACTAGGAGACGTGCAGTTGAGATAACATTCTCACCTTCCCAAACCATTGCAAAGACTGGACCGGATGTGATGAATTCTACTAGTTCTCCGAAAAACGGACGTTCTTTATGCTCACCGTAGTGTTGCTCGGCTAATTCTTCAGTAATTTGCATTAGTTTCGCACCGACTAATTTAAAACCTTTATTTTCAAAGCGACTTACAATTTCACCGATTAAATTACGTTGAACACCATCAGGTTTAACCATTAAAAAAGTTCTTTCCATTTCAAACACTCCTTCAATTATGTATAGGGAATTACCCCTTATAAATCGTACCATCCGTTTCATTACCTTTCAACTATTAAGTTGTCAGTAATTGCGTTGACCGATAAACTCCGCAATACGCCCTAAAGCTTTTTTTGCAGGCAAATTTGGCAAATCACTAATTTCACGAAGCGCTTTTTTAAGATACAAGTCACTAACATCAGTTGCCTTCTGAATGGCATCCGACTGACGTATGAATGTCAACATTTCTTCCCGTTCAACTTCAGTCAATGTTCCTTCAAAGGCTCGAGTCAAAAAAGGTGAAAATTCAGGAAGATCTTTTATGTATAAAATTGGTAGCGTAATATGTCCATTTAATAAATCGCTTCCTGCTGGTTTCCCTAGCTCTCTATCGGATGAAGTGATATCTAAAATATCATCAATGATTTGAAATGACATACCCGCGTAATAACCGAAGCGGCTTAGTTTTTTGACAACCGCTTCATCGGCACCTGATACTAATGCGCCTAGTTCACAACTTGACGATAATAAAAGAGCTGTTTTTCGCTTAATACGACGTAAATAATCACGTACCGTTTGGTTAATTTCTCGTTGTTGGTCAATTTGAATGATTTCGCCGTGACAAATCTCGATCATCGTTTTCGCGAGCAATTGATGGACAGCTTGGCTTTCAATTTCACCTATTGATAACAATGCCTTCGACAAAATATAATCACCAGTATACATAGCGATTCGGTTATCCCATTTTGCTTTCACTGTTTGTAATCCACGTCTCATATCGGAATCATCGATCACATCATCATGAACGAGTGATGCCATATGAATCAGCTCTAAGGAAACGGCAACTTTCGATGTGTTTTCCAAAGAATACTCTCCAAATTCCGAGGCTAAAATCACAAAAATCGGGCGGATTCGTTTACCACCTGCACGGAGCAAGTGGAGAGATGCTTGCCGAATAATTGGGGACGCTGACTGAACAGATCGCTCAAGTTGCTTTTCTATGTAATTAAGGTCTTTTCGAAAGTCAGCATAAAATGACAATACTTGTAATTTCTCCAAAACGACTACCTTCCCCTGCGGTATTTATTATTTAAATCCAATATGGCCCGCTGCTGCACCACCGCTATAAGATTTATAAGAAACATTCTTGAAGCCTACTACAGTGAATAACTCGGCTAAGCTCTTCATTCCCGGGAATTCTTCAGCTGACTCTTGAAGCCACGAATATTCACGATAACTTTTTGCGAACATTTTTCCAAACACTGGCATAATAAATTTAAAATAAAATCGAAATAATTGCTTATAGCCAGGCAATTCTGGATGCGATGTGTCTATACAGGCAATCATACCGCCAGGCTTTAGAACCCTTTTCATTTCACTTAATACTTTTTCATAATCCGGAACATTTCTCAAACCAAATCCTATGGTTACATAATCAAAGGTTTCATCTGGGAATGGTAACTCCATGGCATTTCCATGAATCAGAGATATGTTTGGATATGGTTTTACTTTATCTTTTCCTGCTTCTAGCATGCTTTCACTGAAATCAAGCCCCGTGACAGTACCAGAGGCACCCACAGCCTTCGCCAAGGCAATTGTCCAATCAGCCGTGCCACAACAGACATCTAACGCGCTCGCACCATTATGGACTTGCATACGGCGCATAATGTCGTCACGCCATTTTTTATGTTGGTTAAAACTAATTACAGAATTCATTTTATCATAATCAGTAGAGATTTTTTCAAAAACGTCGTGGACTCTTTCTTCCTTAGATAAACCCATAACGATTGCCCTCCATTTCTTAACATCAACTGTAAACCGAAGTCATACCTCTAATTTCCTCTTTTAATAAAGGTGTAAGGAAGTGTGCTTCATCTAGATCTTTATCTAATTGAACTTTCAAGTAGGTACGT
This sequence comes from Sporosarcina sp. Y1009, assembly GCF_057669865.1. Lineage (NCBI taxonomy): Bacteria > Bacillati > Bacillota > Bacilli > Caryophanales > Caryophanaceae > Sporosarcina > Sporosarcina sp. Y1009. The sequence continues at coordinate 279,984 of NZ_JBYHFO010000004.1, forward strand.
GCTTGTGCTAATTGTTCCAGATTTAGTTTCCAATTTAAAGTCTCATGTACATTCGTTTTTTCCTGATCTCCCGATACGGTATACAAAGCAATTAATGATAATGCAGTTTTTGCCAGAGGGCAATACTTGGAAAAACCATATGTATGTAAAAAATCTTCAACACAACGTGCTTCAATGCTTGCAACCACTTCAAGAAGTTTTTTAAAATCATTTGGTGAATCATTATATGAGTTTGTTTTTAATTCGTTAATATGTCCAATTGTAGTTGATAACGTACGTATAAAATGAATGTCAGGAAGCGCTGCAAGAATTCTATAGTAAACACCACTATAGTAATCACCAGCAAGCACTGTGAGCTGTTGTAAGGGCGAAGTAGCATCTTTATGATGAATTACATCATGCGCATCAAATGCGATGTGCACGGCACCTACAGCAACAGCAGCAGCATCAATTGAATCTGTCCATTTTTCACCATTCAAAAGTGGAAGAAGTAAGAAAAACACTTTTGCTTGATCGATTTCTACTTCTCCAACATCTCTTACCAGAACAGGTTGACGAACAGCAAGTCTTAGTGCAGCTAGATATTTATCCATATGAAATTTAATGTTTTCTTTCTCCATCGTCAATCTCCATTCAAAGATGTCCAGGAAAAGCATTGTTAACGTTGCACTTCACACTATTTTTTTCTTTCACTCGAAACAACACCATTTGCTGTATGAATATCCGCATCACCGCGAATTTTCATGGCTGATGTATGTTCAGTAAATTGCGCAACCATTACTTCGCCACAATCTAATTTTTCCGTGTGATGAAACTTAGTATCATCTCCGCGAGTCAAACCAATGACGTTTACACCGTCTTCTTTAGCTTTAATTACGATATAGTCGGATTGTGTCATTTTCACACCTCTTTAGTCTATTCTTTTTATAATCATATCATAGAATAACAACATACGGGCAAAAGGGTTAGGACATTTTAATCAGTGATAATATTTCAGATCTTTTAACAGCGTCATCTTTATAAATACCTCTAGCGACTGTCGTTAAAGTCTTTGCACCAGGTTTACGAATTCCACGCATCGTCATACACATATGCTCTGCTTCGATGACGACAAAAACGCCTACTGGATCTAACATTTCTACTAATGTATCAGCCACTGTCGAAGTGATACGTTCCTGAAGCTGTGGTCTTCGTGCGGTTGTTTCAACAGCTCTCGCTAATTTACTTAGGCCAGCGACCACACCTTTTTTCGGTATATATGCAATATGTGCATGTCCATAAAACGGTACCAGATGATGTTCGCACATCGAATGGAATCCGATATCTTTAACTAAAACGACTTCATCATGATTTTCATTGAAAACAGTCTGAAAATAATCTCTTGGATCTTTATGTAGCCCTTCAAACATTTCAGCATACATCTTTGCCACTCTTTTGGGCGTATCAACAAGACCTTCTCGATCAGGATTCTCTCCAACTGCCTCTAATATCATGGTGACAGCCTGTTCAATTTTACGATAATCTACTTCATGCATCTTATGGATCCCCCTAAATTAAATTAAAGACATTTCTTCAAAAATAGTAGCACATTCGTTCATATCCGTACAGTTCGGGCACTCCTGTCCGTCTAAGAATAATCGTGAAAAAGGAAAGAAGCCTATCTGCGAATCTAAAAACAGATTCGGACAGATAGGCTCCTATGTAAGAATAGCGATTATTTAACTGCGTCTTTAAGCGCTTTACCCGCTTTAAAAGCAGGAACTTTACTTGCAGCAATATCGATTTCTTTCCCTGTTTGAGGGTTACGTCCTTTGCGAGCAGCACGCTCACGAACTTCGAATGTACCGAAACCGATCACTTGGACACGGTCACCTTCGCCAAGAGTAGTTTGGATTGTTTCGAAAACAGCCTCAACAGCTGATGTTGCATCTTTTTTCGTAAGTCCTGCAGACTCAGCTACAGAGTTAATTAATTCAGATTTGTTCACACTATTCACCTCCTCTCAAAGAGATGTCGATTACAATACTGTAGAAAGAGTATCACAAGAAAAAGCGCTGTGCAACAATATCTGCACGGATTTCCCAATAAAATGCATATTTCTCGAAAAATGAAGAAAAAGACCCGTATTTTACGAGTCTTCCTCAGCCGAGCATGCATTTAGGAATTTCCTAAACAATAAACGTAATCATACCTTTTTCACCGTTATTCACCATTTGCTCTATCGTTTCACGCAGTCGTTTTCGGGCATTCTCAGGAACTGTTGCGGTTTTAAATCGTATACTTTCTTTCATAACTTCATGAAGAGGTGTGCCAAAAAGTTGGGTTTCCCATAGTGCCTCACGATCATGCAGGTAAGCCTCTTTTAAGTCCTTGAGTAAATGGTGACTATGAAATTCAGAACCAATTAATGGTGAAAATTCAGCCTCCATATCTACTCGAATCATATGAATCGAAGGTGCTTTTGCTCGCATACGCACGCCAAAGAAATCATTTTGCTTAATCAGCTCTGGTGGAGAAGGGTTAAAGTCTTCGATGACAGGCAAAGCCACGCCATATCCCTCTTTTTTCGCTGTCTCGATGGCTTCCGCGTACATACTGTAAGATTTTTTCGCTTGAGAAGCATCTCGCATGAAAAGTAACCATTCTTTTTTGGTTCCAATTTCCTGTCCCATGAAATCTTCACAAATTTGCCGAAAAGTTTGTTCATCCATTTCGATTTTAATCGCAGCTTTCCCTTGTCCGGCATCGACTTCTACTACTTCTGCATGTCGAACACATTCTTCTTCGACTAATTTCGCGGCAAGCTCTTGCACCTTTCTGATTTTTGAAGCTTCTAAAAACCCTTCATTAATCACTTTGTCAATAGATGCATTAAGTGGGTGTTCATTCCCTAAAACGTCCATCCAATCTGGCTTTTGTAGTTCGATTTCTGAAATAGGAAACTCATATAAAGCCTCTTTTAAGATCAATTGGATTTCTCCTGCATTTAATTGATCTGCACTAATTGCAATGACTGGAACACCATACCTTCTTGCTAATTCTTCTCTTAGCTCGATTGTCTTCTCATGCGCCGGCATTTTGGAATTCAATACAATAACAAATGGTTTGCCAATATCTTTTAATTTCCCAACTATCTCTACTTCAGCTACTTCCGCAGCGGCTCGGGGAATATTATTTACTGTTCCATCTGTTGTCACGAGAATTCCGATTGTTGAATGATCCCTAATTACTTTGTCCGTCCCAATCCTAGCCGCCTCTTCAAAAGGCACTGGTTCATTATGCCACGGCGTATGAACGTACTTAGGGCCATCCTCATCTTCATAACCTTTTACCCCGTCAATGACATATCCGACACAATCAGCAAGCCGAATGTGAAATTGCAGTTCCCCATCGCCTACAGAGACCGAAGTTCCTTGTGCTGGTACGAATTTCGGTTCTGCGGTCATAATAACTGGTCCTGGGGAGCTCTGCGGAAGTTCGTCTTGTGCTCGTATTTTGTCCGCTTCATCTGTCATATTAGGGATGACTAATTCTTCCATGACTCTTTTAACAAACGTTGACTTCCCTACACGAACAGGACCGACGACACCAATGTAAATATCCCCATCAGTTCGTCTTGCCAAATTTTCATATAAACTCTCTTTCATCCATCGTCCTCCTTTTCTGCGCATATTAGTTTATGTAATAGAAAAACGTTTCATGCCGATAGCATGAAACGTTTTATGAATTACCGGTCCATAATGACCGGTTCATTGTTTTCATTCACCGTATAAGGCAGTGAATATGCAGGTAATATCGGTGAAATCTCTTCGAATAATTTCCGAATATCATCACCTGGTTTAACATCGAATTTATTTTCATTAAGCAATCTTTGAAGGTCAATGGAATAATCTACGTAAAAATTGCCATCTCCACCCACAACAATCGGCAGATAAGTTTCTGAATAAGGACTCTTGACTGTCAGATCTTCTTTAAAACCCATAGTTTTAAAGTCTATTTCATAGATATTGTTTCCGATTTCATCCAAATAAGGGATTGAGCCTCCGTTAATACTCTTCCGTAGATTCAACTCCCGAATTCGCTCAGCAGTACGAAGATCAACGAGTTTCACTGTTGGATCGTCCTCAACATTCATTAATACATATTGAAATACGCCTCCTTTTTCATAGGCCGTAGAAGGTATTTCTTTTGTATAAGCTGGGACAATTTGTGAAAATTCTATTGGATATTTGATATAAATATCCGTTTCCAACTCTCTCGTTTTAATCGGTAATAATCCGCCAGAGTTTTCTTGGTAAGCATCTACTGCCTTTTGAATGCTTTCAATTTGATCTGCGTAGGGAATTCCACTTTCACTCTGTTCACTAGGATACATACAACCTGCTAATAATAGCGTTAGTGACAAAAGCAGGATACTGGACCCTTTCCTAAATAATAATTTCATTACGCGCCTCCTGTTGGACCGTTGAATACAAGATAGATCATGGCGACAAAAGAGATAATAAGCAAAGTATATGCTGTAATCGCAAAAATAAATTTAATGATTCGGTTTTTTAATTTGTGTCTGCTTGCATAAATAAGACCAATAGAAATGGCCATAAAACCCATGGCATAAAAAGAAAGCCACATTTTATCCATTGCGGACATAGAAAATCCACCTTTCATCCTAATATCAAAATTATTGGTTACCGAAAAGATCTTCAACTTCTTGTTTTTTCATTCGATTCATTAATTGATCGACTGCTGTTTTGGGCGGTACATCTTCAAATAGGACCGAGTACAAGGCCTCAGTAAGCGGCATAGATACGTCGTACTTAGAAGCGAGCTGGTGGGCCGCTTTTGTCGTTCTAACACCCTCAATGATCATGCCCATACCTGAGATCACGTCTTCGAGCTTTTGCCCTTGCCCAAGCATGTTTCCAGCCTTCCAGTTCCGAGAATGAACGCTTGTACAAGTAACGATTAAATCACCTAACCCTGTCAAGCCAGAGAACGTCAATGGGTGTGCCCCCATTTTGACTCCTAGCCTAGAGATTTCTGCTAATCCCCGAGTAATCAGCGCTGCTTTAGCATTATCGCCGTAACCAAGTCCATCTGTGATGCCTGCGGCTAGAGCGATAACATTTTTCAAAGCTGCGCCGAGTTCCACACCAACTAGATCTTCATTTGTATAGACACGGAAGTAATTATTCATAAATATATCTTGAACTTCTTCTGCGGCAGCCAAATCGGTAGAAGCAGCTGTGACTGTTGTCGGATGTCGTTTGACGACCTCTTCAGCATGACTCGGACCAGAAAGCACGACAATACCTTTAATCTTATCAGACGCAACTTCTTCGCCTATGAGCTCCGATATTCGTTTCAATGAATTTGGTTCAATCCCTTTTGAAACATGCATGAATAATTTAGGTTCCGAAATCAAAGAATTGATTTCTGCACATACCGGCCTAACTGCATTCGTTGGAACAGCGATAATAATGATTTCTCCATGATTAACTGCTTCTTCCAATCCAGAAGTCGCACGCAAGTTTTCAGGTAGTTTGATATTCGGTAGATATGCACTATTTTGATTTTCCGTATTAATTTCAGTCGATTGCTCTTCTCGTCTAGCCCATAGCAAACAATCATGACCGTTTTCTGCTAACACAAATGCGATAGCTGTTCCCCAGCTTCCCGCACCGATAACTGATATTTTCCTCATAAAATCAATCCTTTTTGTGTAATTGTATATTATGTTCTCGCTCGTGTGATTAATCGAATTGGCGTTCCCTCAAAACCAAATGATTCACGAAGTCGATTTTGTAGAAATCGTTGGTACGAGAAATGCATGAGTTCAGGATTATTCACAAATACAACAAAGGTTGGTGGTTTTACTGCAACCTGAGTGACGTAGTACAAACGAAGACGTTTGCCTTTATCTGTAGGTGCAGGATTTCTAGCGATGGCATCTTCAATAACTTCATTCAATACGCTAGACTGTATTCGAAGTGCGTGATTTTCACTAATTAAACGAATACTGTCAAACAATGTTGTAACACGTTGCTTCGTCTTCGCTGAGACGTATGCAATCGGTGCATAGTCAAGGAACATAAAGTTATCGCGTATCTTATCTGTAAAATTATTCATGGTTTTATCGTCTTTTGTAATTGCATCCCATTTATTTACAACAAACATAACGCCTTTACCAGCCTCTTCTGCATAGCCAGCAATCCGCTTGTCCTGCTCTCGTATGCCTTCTTCTCCATTTAGTACAATTAAGACAACATCAGATCGATCAATCGCTTTTAACGCACGTAATGCACTATATTTTTCTGTAGACTCGTACACTTTCCCTTTTTTCCGCATTCCTGCTGTGTCAATTATTTTATATTTTTGACCATCATATTCATATGGGGTATCAATTGCGTCTCTAGTTGTCCCAGCTATATCACTAACTATAACTCTTTCTTCACCGAGTAATGCATTTACAAGTGATGACTTTCCGACATTCGGGCGTCCGATCAATGAAAAACGGATTACGTCATCTTCAATTTCTTCATGTAAATCATCTGGAAAATTAGCGGCTACTTGGTCGAGCAAATCACCAAGTCCTAAACCATGCGAGCCAGAAATTGGGTATGGATCACCAAAACCCAGAGAATAAAAATCATATATCATATCGCGCATATCCGGATTATCAACTTTATTCACTGCTAAGACAATCGGTTTTTTTGTTTGATATAAAATTTTAGCAACATGCTCGTCCGCATCAGTTACCCCTTCACGTCCATTCACAAGAAAAATGATTACATCGGCTTCTTCGATTGCAATTTCAGCCTGCAGTCTAATTTCTTCAAGGAATGGCTCATCACCCATTTGGATTCCACCTGTGTCAATTAAGTGAAATTCATGGGATAACCAATCGGCCGAACTATAAATACGGTCGCGGGTTACACCAGCAACATCTTCAACGATTGAAATACGTTCACCGACAATACGATTAAAAATTGTCGACTTCCCAACATTTGGTCGTCCGACGATTGCTACAGTTGGTTTTGTCATTATCATAAAACATCCTTCCAGCTTATCTTCTGCATATTATACACAAAAAAAGATGATGATGCCCGTAAGAGCACCACCACCCGTACAAATTATGTTCAAACATTTGTCGTAATTACCAACAAACGTTGATGTATTACTCTGTGAACTTTTTCAACTGATCGCCAATGACGTCGCTAATTGAAAAACCTTGGTTTTCTTCACTCACATCGTAATCACCATAAGAAGTATAATCTTCTTTTTCTACTAAATCTTTTATGCTAAGTGATAGACGTTCTTCTTCCGGATTCACATCAAGTACTTTGACTTCAATTTTCTGGCCTTCTTTTAATACTTCATCAGGCGTTCCTATATGCTCATGTGAGATGCGTGAAATGTGTACAAGACCCTCCACCCCTGGAAACAACTCTACAAAAGCACCGTATGAGACTAAACGCTTAACAGTACCTTCCAGGATGGAACCTTTTGGAGCCTTCTCCTCAATTCCCTCCCATGGTCCAGGAAGTGTTTCTTTAATCGATAATGAAATCCGTTCTGAATCACGATCTATCGACAGCACTTTAACATTTACTGTTTCGCCTTCTTTTAAAACATCAGAAACCTTTTCAACATGTTCATGAGATAATTGCGAAATATGAACAAGTCCATCAACGCCACCGACATCAACAAATGCTCCGAATGAAGCAATTCGTTGAACGACGCCTTCTAGTACTTGGCCTTCTTCAAGATTATCTAATACTTGGCCTTTCATCGCAGCCTTTTCTTCTTGAATAACTGCTCGATGAGATAATATGAGACGATTTTTTTCCTTATCCATTTCGACAATTTTAAATGTCATCATACGACCTTTATATTCCTCAAATGATTCTACGAAAAAATCTTCGACTAATGAGGCTGGTATAAATCCACGTACACCTAGATCAACCACAAGGCCACCCTTTACAACATCTTTAACTTCTGTTTCAATCGTTTCTTTGTTATTATACTTTTCTTCGAGTGAACCCCAAGCATCGGCTGCATCGACTTTTCTTTTTGAAAGCACGTAATTACTTTCTTCGACTTTCAAAATCATCAATTCTAATTCATCGCCAACAGCAACAACATCCGATGCCTTTTCGATATGAAGACTTGAAATCTCACTAATTGGGATTACACCATCAAATGGTGCACCACTAATTTCTACGATGACAGATTTTTCTTCAATCTTAGTAATTGTTCCGGTAACACGATCGCCTTCGTTATATTCATTTTGAGTTTCCAAATTAATTTCTTCAGACATATGTAGTCCTCCTCTATAAAAACTCTTATTACTATAATATGCGAATTGATGATTAAAAACAAAAAATTGCACTTATTCACTTTTATTTATTTGCTTCGATTAGCTTTCCTATTTCATCCATAATTATACTTGTGGCTTCTTCTGCTGAAATACGATTCTCTCGATGTTCCGTCATATCAATTGGTTTACCGTAAACAACTTTGAGACTTTTGAAAGGTTTATAAGGACCGATGATTGCACATGGCAATACATATGCGTCCCCTTTTAATGCAAAGAACCCTGCGCCAGCTAGCCCTTTTTGGAGCTTCCCATCTTTACTTCTTGTACCTTCTGGAAATAAGCCAACAACATTACCGGTTTTTAAAATCGAGAGTGCATTTCGAAGCGCTGTCCTGTCGCTCATCCCACGTTTAACTGGAAATGCATTAACTCTCGGAAGAACACTTTTCAATATTGGGGCTTCAAAAAGTTCTTGTTTAGCCATAAAATGTACTGGACGTGGACAAGTCATGCCTACTACAGGGGGATCCAAATTATCAATGTGATTTGTACATAACAAAACTCCGCCTGTTTTAGGGAAGTTCTCCTTTCCAATCACCTTAACTCGATATAATGGATACAGCAATATACTCACTAATGCTTTTCCTAAAGGATATAAATTCATTTAACTTCCCAACCTCTCTTTAGCTAGGTCGCTAATTACTTCAGCCACTTCAACTATGGACATTGAGGTTGTATCAATACGAATTGCGTCTTCTGCTTGTCTAAGTGGAGATATTAACCGTTCTGTGTCCATACGATCTCTTTCACTAATTTCCGCTTTCAACTTTTCTAATGTCGACTCAATTCCACGTTTACTATTTTCATTTAGTCGACGTTCTGCACGTTCTTCTACTGAAGCCGTCATAAATATTTTCAACTGCGCATCTGGTAATACGTCTGTCCCTATATCGCGCCCATCCATTACCACACCTGTTTTACCAGCTAAATTTTGTTGTTTTTCCACCATTAACTTCCTGACACCCTGATGTAAAGATACTGCGGAAACAGAATTTGTCACTTCCATCGTTCTAATTTCCTCCGAAACATCCACGCCGTCTAATATGATGGCTTGCCCAGATTTCCCAGGCACTAGTTCAATCGTTGTTTCTTCTAATAACGCTTCAAGTTTTGCACCATCATTAATATGTATGTCGTGTTCAAATGCTTTATGCGTAAGTGCACGGTACATCGCACCAGTATCTATATACGTATAACCTAGCTTTTCAGCGACAATTTTTGCAATCGTACTTTTACCAGCAGCAGCTGGTCCGTCAATTGCAATTTGTATTCCATTCATCAAATAACCTCCCCAGTCAATCCGACAATATTGTATCATAAATAAAAGAGAAAAGTCTCTCTTGAGAAGACTTTTCTCCTGTATATCTAAGGATATATAAGATTTATCCCGCATTAACGGGCAGTAAAACTCCCACATCAAGACTTGAGTTAAACGATAAAGATAGGTGGGAGATTAACTGCCCGTAAAAGCCCGATTGGTT